>JAXHVO010000129.1 GCA_034189135.1 Thermodesulfobacteriota bacterium
TTTGTCGGAATGTTAACCAACTCATAGACCGACTGGATAAAGCGATTCTTGATGTCATCGACAACCCTGAGCAAACACAAAGAACAGCGGCAATCGGAAAATTATTCTGAGAAACACTATATGATAGAAAGCGGGCAGATTTTGCTGAAAACAGACTTCGTGAACGATGTCCCATTCCATTATGGAGGTTTTGAGGAATCGAAAATTTATAACCGAGTAGACAACTGGAGGAATATCCTTTCAAATAAAATTTGTGCGTTGAGTAGATATGAGCCTAAAGATGTGATTGATATTATTTTTATTGCGAAAAGATATTCTTTTAACTGGGAGAACATTTTTGAAGAAGCAAGGGAAAAGGATTTGTGGGCAGAGCCGCTGAAGATTTGTAAAACACTAAAAGAGATGCCTCATGGATCATTTGAGAAAATAAAATGGATTACCGAAATTAACGAGGAAAGACTGTTCAAAGATATAGACAACTTGCATCATGATATATTTTACGGAAATGAGAATTTACTATATACTAAAAAAACAGAATAAAACTGGCTTGAATATCCGTGTTAATACGTGGTTTGAACTACCGTTTGGGGTGAAATGATAAAAAGTAAAATATTAATTTGAGGTGTAAACGGTTTGCTTAAAATAATGAAGAATTTAAATAAGTTATGAAAAGTAAAGGCATTAAATATGAGTAATAGAGGCGTAGTAGTAGACAAAAATTTTGCGCTAATCGGTGCAGGTGGCTACGTTGCCCCCAAGCACATGAAAGCTATTAAAGATACAGGAAATAATCTGGTGGCAGCATTGGACAGTTCCGATTCTGTGGGGATTCTCGACAGTTTTTCCTTTGATGTTGATTTTTTTACTGAATTTGAGCGCTTTGATCGTCATTTGGCTTCAAAATGCGCTTTTTTTGGCACCCTTCAGTCTTCAGCCTATCTACCTGGGTTGCGATGAGAGCTAATAAACAACAAACTGATTTTATTAAACAATCAATTAATCAATACCTGCCGAATGCAAAAGTTTATCTATTTGGTTCAAGGGTTCATGATGATCAAAAAGGCGGGGATATTGATATTCTTGTCATTGGAGAGAAAGAACCAACCGGTGTGCTCGATTATGCATTGATAGTGGGGAATCCTGCCAGGAAAATTGGCTGGGCGTGTGAATGTGGCGAACGACCACTCATACTTAAACACAACCATGTGAGAAACTGTGAGAATGTGAAAAAGGTGTGAGAAACAATTTTTGATAAAAAAACAGAATATCCTGTAAAATTCGGTAAATTCTGTCCAATAGATAAAAAAATGAGTTACTTATTTAATTATGGATGTCCTGCAGGAATTTCAAGTACAAATGGAAATGAATAAAGATACAATAAATTTCTTTAAAAGTTTATACTGGGATTATCAAGTTTCGGAAGAGAATATTGTTACAATTATTGAATTGGGGGAATGCAACGGTTTAACGCGGAAAAACCTGCTAAGCAGGGCTTTAAAATCGCGCAGATGGTATGAAATTAAAAAAATCCTGTCACCAGAATTGCTGAAAGAGGCTTTATCTGAGGATGTTCTTAAAACCCTCTTTCCCAAATCCTTATCTCTTAAATATAATTATGTCAGAAAATTATTATATCAATAAACTATATCCTTTTCAGGATTTGGTTCTCAAACTTATTATGAAGGTTGATGATGCATTTTATCTGACAGGAGGTACCGCGCTTGGAAGGCATTATCTTAAACACAGGCATTCCGACGATTTGGACTTTTTTGTAAACAGGAAAAACAATTTTAAACAATTATCAAATAAAATCATTTCACAATTACAGAATCATTTCTCTAAGATTGAAATAGCTTTGTTAAGTGAAGATTTTGCACGGATTTTTATCCATAATGAAGAATATCCTTTGAAAATTGAGTTTGTGAATGATGTATTATTTCATACAGGGGAAATACAATCTGCCAATTTATTTCACAGAATTGATTCGTGGGAAAATTTATTGAGCAATAAAATATGTGCTCTGTCCCGTGACGAGGCAAAAGATTTCTCTGATTTGATTTTTCTTTCGATGAAATATAATTTTACATGGGAAACGATGATAAACTATGCCAGGCAGAAAGATACATGGGTGAATGAAATTGAAGTTTCACAATCGGTTTATAATTTTGATACGAAAAGATTGATTAAAATCAACTGGATAAAAGAGCCAGACTATAAAACCATACAAGATGTTTGTAAAATAATTGCAAAGGATATAATTGACGGTGGAAAAAATTCCCTAACCTAACCCCCTGTCTTGTAGCTCCGGCAGATGGTACTGGGGTGGCTAAATAAATGATAAGAAATAAAAATAAAATGCTAATTACCGGTGTGAGCGGCCTGCTGGGCAGAAATCTTGCCGACTATTTAAGGATAAATACAAAATATTAGGGTTGTATAATCACATCCTGTTCTGCTTGATGGTATTTAATAGTTCACACACTACAAAAAAGGCTTGATATTATGGAAAACAGTAAGAAAAGATTATATCTTTATGAAGCTTTGGAACTCAGGGCAGAATATGATGGTATAATAAAAACCTTCAAAGACTGTCTGCCCGAAACAAGAAAGAATAGGGATAGATTTTCATTCAGTCGAAGCGATGACAGTGTCTGTCGCAATTCTCCGGATTTTGATATCGTTTCTGCCAGAGATGAATTGAAAAAACTCGAATATAAACGTCGCAAATTAAATAACGCTATTCAAAAGGCAAATTTTGAACACCAGATCGATTTCAAAGGAGAAACGTTGAACCTCAGCGAGTCTTTGGAAATGCGCAAAGCATTAAATTTGCAGATCGGCGAATTGCACGAACAGGTTGTAAATTCAGCCTATCAACGAGTAATCTATAAGGAAGGTCGAGATATTATTGAAGAAAATGAAATATCGCACACTGAGAGTGTGAAAAAACTCAATGAAGCAAGATCAGATTTCCGGGATTTGAATAGAAAACTCAGACTATCATCTTTTCAGAAAATGGTAGACTTCCAAGATGAATAGCATAACTTTGGAGACAGGGGGGTAAGCGCGAATGCTCTGGTGACAGAGCATAGCCCAGACCACGGCTTCTGTGATAGCCCTTAACTGGAGAGTTGGCGACTCATAACGTCCGGTAAAGCATTAAACCATAAATCAACACACAACAGAGCAAACTGAGTCAATTACAAATTAGCAATATGGCCCCGCGTCTCCAAATTTGTTTGCAGAGGTTGATCAGCTACAAAGGCATTCGGATTAAATGACAATGAAAATACAAAAAATATTGGAAATAATCAGCCAAGGTGAGAATGCATCAATCGAATTTAAATCAGGCAAAGTAAGAACGGAAAGTGTTGCTAAAGAGATGGCTGCTTTTTCAAACAGTTTTGGTGGGACCATTTTGATCGGAGTTGAAGATGATGGCGTTATAAGCGGAATCAATATGGAAAAGATTGACCAATGGCTTTCGAACATTTCACGAAACAACGTAATACCTGCAATTACACCGGACATCAGCATTGAAGATATCGAAAATAAAAAAGTTGCTGTTATAGAAATACCCAAGGGACTTAATAAACCCTATCAGACGATTGACGGAAAATACTATATAAGGATTGGTTCTACAAACAGAACAGCAACAAAGGAAGAATTAAGCAGACTTTTTCAGCAGGCAGGAATAATCCATTTTGATTTATCGCCTGTGGAAGGAACGGAAGAAAAGGATCTTGATTTGCTTAAAGTAAACGATTACTGGTCGACTTGCTACGATATCGATTTTATTTCACTGGAAGAACATGAACAACAGAAAATATTAAAAAACTCAGACATTATTGTTCCTTTTGAAGGGGACAACGTCGCAAGTGTCGGTGGATTGCTGCTTTTTGGAAAACAGCCTCAAAGGCGACTACCTCAAAGCACTATTAAAGCTGCTGTTTTTAAAGGAGAAGAGATTACTGATGATATAATTGATAAAAAAGAGATTATCGGGGCTCTGCCTGAAGTAATTGATAATACGGCATCGCTTATAAATATTTTCCTGCCAAGGGCTTCAACTATAAAAGAGCTGAAAAGAGAAGAACAAATTCTTATACCTCGCAAAGTAATCAGGGAAGCACTTGTAAACGCCGTCAGTCATAGGGACTATTCAATTATAAACAGACAGACAACAGTATATATATTCAGCAACAGGATTGAAATTACATCTCCTGGAAAAATTGCAAATACCCTTACACTGGAAAAAATAAAAGTGGGTAACTCTGCTATACGGAATCATTTCCTGGTAAAATATCTTGATAACATGAGATACATAGATGGTCTTGGCAGAGGTATACCAATGATTATAAAAGAAATGAAAGAAAAAGCTATATTTGAAGAAATAGGAGAACTGTTTCGAGTTACTTTTTTATTTCATTAAAATCAGCCGCAGAAAGACGCAGATGGACGCAGACAAAAAATGATGGGTATTAACTTAAAGGTTATTATAAAAATATCAAATAGAGAGGTGGTGTAATGCAAACTGTAAAATCTTTGACTCCGGAATCTTTGACTGCTGTTGAGATTTTGGAAGGTATTGATAAAGTTCATAGGGATCAGGCTTTAGAACTGTTGAGAAATTTTGTAAATGAACTTTATAGTGAACAGAAATGGCAGGAATTATTATCAAAGTCTCCAGAACCAATGATTAATATGGCAAAGCAAGCTCTTCAAGAACATATTAATGGAAAAAGTCAAGAGATGTAATGAATCCTTCTCTGAATTTCAAATGGGTGAATACAAAATACAATATCTGATCAGTAAGAGTAACAATGGATTATCGAGCGCTTGCTGTAAGAAATGAGAATTCAGTTATTTGGTACTGGATTGGTGACCATAATAGATATGAGCAGTTATTAAAAGCTTTATAGTGTAGCTAAGCATCAGTGCCCCGCTGGTCTATAGACAAAAGGTTTTCTTTTCACCGCCGTAGCTGATTGTTTATTTTTAATTTCTCCCGTAAATTTCAAATACAAAAAAAATTCAAAAAATCCAGTTAATCCTTTCCAAATTCAAAAAAGTTTCTCCTTTGCGTTCTGCTGACTTCAATGGTGAAAATTCGGTTTATTTAAGATTTCGTTCGTGAATATCAGTGTTAATCCGTGGTTTTAATATTATCTGAGGTTAAATGATAAACAGTAAAATGTTAATTACCGGCATGAGCGGCTTGATGAAAATGATGAAGATTTGAGATAAGTTATTAAAATTAAAGGCATTAAATATGAGCAATAGAGGTCCAGTGACAGATAAGAATTTTGCGCTTATCGGTGCTGGCGGTTACGTTGCCCCCAAGCATATGAAAGCGATTAAAGATACGGGAAACAATCTGGTGGCGGCATTGGACAGTTCCGATTCTGTGGGGATTCTCGACAGTTTTTCCTTTGATGTTGATTTTTTTACTGAATTTGAGCGCTTTGATCGTCATTTGGCTTCAAAATGCGCTTTTTTTGGCACCCTTCAGTCTTCAGCCTATCTACCTGGGTTGCGATGAGAGCTAATAAACAACAAACTGATTTTATTAAACAATCAATTAATCAATACCTGCCGAATGCAAAAGTTTATCTATTTGGTTCAAGGGTTCATGATGATCAAAAAGGCGGGGATATTGATATTCTTGTCATTGGAGAGAAAGAACCAACCGGTGTGCTCGATTATGCATTGATAGTGGGGAATCCTGCCAGGAAAATTGGCTGGGCGTGTGAATGTGGCGAACGACCACTCATACTTAAACACAACCATGTGAGAAACTGTGAGAATGTGAAAAAGGTGTGAGAAACAATTTTTGATAAAAAAACAGAATATCCTGTAAAATTCGGTAAATTCTGTCCAATAGATAAAAAAATGAGTTACTTATTTAATTATGGATGTCCTGCAGGAATTTCAAGTACAAATGGAAATGAATAAAGATACAATAAATTTCTTTAAAAGTTTATACTGGGATTATCAAGTTTCGGAAGAGAATATTGTTACAATTATTGAATTGGGGGAATGCAACGGTTTAACGCGGAAAAACCTGCTAAGCAGGGCTTTAAAATCGCGCAGATGGTATGAAATTAAAAAAATCCTGTCACCAGAATTGCTGAAAGAGGCTTTATCTGAGGATGTTCTTAAAACCCTCTTTCCCAAATCCTTATCTCTTAAATATAATTATGTCAGAAAATTATTATATCAATAAACTATATCCTTTTCAGGATTTGGTTCTCAAACTTATTATGAAGGTTGATGATGCATTTTATCTGACAGGAGGTACCGCGCTTGGAAGGCATTATCTTAAACACAGGCATTCCGACGATTTGGACTTTTTTGTAAACAGGAAAAACAATTTTAAACAATTATCAAATAAAATCATTTCACAATTACAGAATCATTTCTCTAAGATTGAAATAGCTTTGTTAAGTGAAGATTTTGCACGGATTTTTATCCATAATGAAGAATATCCTTTGAAAATTGAGTTTGTGAATGATGTATTATTTCATACAGGGGAAATACAATCTGCCAATTTATTTCACAGAATTGATTCGTGGGAAAATTTATTGAGCAATAAAATATGTGCTCTGTCCCGTGACGAGGCAAAAGATTTCTCTGATTTGATTTTTCTTTCGATGAAATATAATTTTACATGGGAAACGATGATAAACTATGCCAGGCAGAAAGATACATGGGTGAATGAAATTGAAGTTTCACAATCGGTTTATAATTTTGATACGAAAAGATTGATTAAAATCAACTGGATAAAAGAGCCAGACTATAAAACCATACAAGATGTTTGTAAAATAATTGCAAAGGATATAATTGACGGTGGAAAAAATTCCCTAACCCAACCCCCTGTCTTGTAGCTCCGGCAGATGGTACTGGGGTGGCAAAATAAATGATATAAAAAAAGACTCTAATTACTGATTTGTACAAAGTTATGAAAAAAACTATTCCCTATGGAAGACAATTTGTTGATGAGGATGACATTAAAGCTGTTGTAAAAGTGCTTCAGTCAGACATCTTGACCCAGGGCCCGAATACAGTAGAATTTGAATCGGCACTGTGCAATATCGTTGGAGCCAGATTTTCCGTGGCAGTTAACTCAGGTACTTCAGCACTTCATATTGCCTGCCTGGCTGCTGGTGTTCAAAGGGGTGACGAAGTAATTACATCACCTATCACATTTGTGGCATCTGCCAATTGTGCGGTGTATTGTGGAGGAAAGCCGGTTTTCGCTGATATAAATCCTAAGACATACAATATTTCACCAGAAGAAATTGAAAGGCGTATTACCGCTAATACAAAAGCTATTATTCCGGTCCATTTTGCCGGTCAAAGCTGTGATATGGAGGTAATTCAGCAGATTGTAAACAATGCTGAAAAAAAATATCGACATAAAATATATATTATTGAAGATGCCTGTCATGCGTTAGGATCAAAATATAAGGGAAACGAGGTAGGATCATGTGTCTTTTCAGATATGGCGGTCATGAGTTTTCACCCCGTCAAACACATAACAACCGGTGAGGGAGGCGTTGTATTTACTAATGATGAAAAACTAGACATGAAATTAAAACGTTTGCGTTCTCACGGTATTACCAGTGAACCGGAAGAGTTTTTTTCCAAAGACCTTGCCTTTCAGCCTTCAGGCTTCAGCCTTCAGCCTTCAGTAAACCCTTGGTATTACGAGCAACAGGAGATCGGCTATAACTACCGGATTACAAATATTCAATGCGCCCTGGGGTTGTCTCAGCTCAAAAAACTCGATGTGTTTTGCAAACGTCGACGTGAAATTGTAGATATTTACAATAACGCTTTTGCCGACCAGAAAAACCTGAAAACACCTTTTGAGGCTCCCGACTGCAACAGCAATTTTCATTTGTATGTTCTTTTATTTGATTTTAAAAACATGAACATCGACAGGGGCCAGACGATTCTTTCCTTAAGAAATAAAGGGCTCAATACGCAGGTTCACTACATCCCGGTCCACCTGCAGCACTTCTATCGCAGCAATTATGGAACAGGCTGGGGCGATTGTCCCAACGCAGAAAATTATTACCAAAAGTGTCTTTCCATTCCTCTTTTTCCTGCTATGACAGCTAAAGACGTTCATAAAGTGATTAGTACGATAAAGGCTATGCGAAAGGATTGATTTGCAGGCATGTTAGTTTAAAGTGACTGGTTTAAATGGTTATTTCAAGTAAAAGTTATTCTCGGCTAGTACTGGGGACGGCCCAGCTCGGTATGAGTTATGGTGCTGCAAACAAAACGGGAAAACCAGGATTTTCCGAAGCGGAAAATATTGTCCGCAATGCCTGGAGAAACAATATTGTCGAATTTGATACCGCCCAGGGGTATGGACACAGTGAGAAAACGCTCGGCGACATTTTTGAAAACCTTGATATACAATCAGATGTTAAAGTAATTTCTAAGATCGATACGGCGCTGGATCATTCTGATAGGGCCGTATTGAGACATTCTATAACGCGCTCCTTAGAATATTTAAAGTGTACGTCATTATATGGTTTAATGCTGCACAAGGAATCTTTGCTGGAGGACTGGGATAGAGGGCTCGGAGCGTTTCTCGATCAATTAATTGAAAAAGGAATTGTCCAGCACGTAGGCGTATCTGTCTACTCAACTGAAAAGGCAGTCCAGGCTCTCACAACCGAAGGTGTTACCATCATACAGATCCCCGCAAATGTACTGGACCGGCGTTTCGAAAATGCCGGGATTTTTGAACTTGCAGACCGCTTAAACAAAACAGTGTATGTGCGCAGCATTTTTTTACAGGGCTTGCTATTAATGGATATTGATAAACTTCCGGCAGTCCTGAAGTTTGCAACCCCAGTTTTACAACGGTTTAAACAGTTATCTCGGGAATTGCGAATGACACGGCATTCAATAGCCATAGGGTATGTGAAGCTGGCATACCCGAATGCCAAGATATTATTTGGATCTGAAACTGCTCTGCAGGTGGAAGAGAATACAAAAATATGGGGTACGGATTTTCCAAATTCAATGGTTTCAGTTATCCGGGATACTTTTTCCAATGTAGATGAAAAACTTGTGAATCCCTCGTTGTGGTAGCGGGGAATAACGCTCTAAGCTGTCCTTACAAAAATACTATAGGAAAAACCAATGCTGCAAAAAAAATTTTCTATCGGCAATTTTACGGTTAGTCCGGGCGGAGAACCATACATAATCGCAGAAATCGGTTCAAATCATGACCAATCGCTTGATAAGGCTTTTAAACTGATAGAAATGGCGGGAAAGGCAGGTGCTCAGGCAGTAAAATTTCAGCTTTTCAAGGCCGAAAAAATGTACCCAGCCACCACAAAAATGTATGATATCTTTAAGTCTATTGAACTGAATGCAGACTGGTTACCAATTCTGGTTGAGCGCTGTCGAAATATTGGTGTGGAGTTTATGGCGTCCCCCTTTGACAAGGAATCAGCTTCTCTTTTGAATGATATTCACGTTAGTGCTTTTAAGATTGCATCTTCCGAAATTGTAAACCTGGGACTATTGACATTGATTGCCTCTTTTAAAAAGCCTTTGATAATTTCAACCGGTATGTGCGATTTGGTTGATGTGCATGATGCAGTTGAGTGTTGCCTACGGGCCGGTAACAAAAAGGTGGTTCTACTCCAATGCGGTGCAATGTATCCAATCCCGGCAGCACATGTGAATTTGAAGGTGATGGACACATTCTTTTCACTGTTTGGTTGCCCGGTAGGATTATCAGATCACACAAGTGGTTTGACGGCAGCGATTGCGGCAGTGGGACGCGGCGCTTGCGTAATTGAAAAACATGTAACCATGGATAAAAAATCGAATGGACCAGATCATTTTTTTGCCATGGAACCGGATGAATTCAAGGTCTTTATTAAAATGATTAACGAGGCGTATGAATGCCTTGGCAGTCGCCAAAAAAAGATGTTGCCGGAGGAACGTATCCAGGGACGTCGGGAAGGACTTTTTACAGCCCGTGATATTAATGAGGGTGAAGTTTTAAGGGAAAGTGACTTGATTATAAAAAGACCTGCGGCTGGAATAAGGCGACGTCATTTACAGTCAGTTGTGGGGGCGACATTAAAGAAAATGCTTCAGAAGGGTGATGCTCTTGAATGGGGTGAATTGATCTTAAAGTGAAGGCGGTAGGTGCATGTAAGTTCATTCAATGTGGATGCTGCCAAAGTGCCCAAGAAATGCCGGTCTGGATGCGTCTTCTGCCTTATGTGAGAGTCAAAGCAGGCTGTTGTGTGCAAGTATAAAACTATGTCATGGTCTAATTTGGAGATAAAGGCATCACGATTAGGGGGTTAAATAATGGGAGAAACTAAAAAATTAGTAATATTCGGAACCGCCATGCTGGCAGAACTCGCATATATCTATTTTACCACAGACAGCGATTACGAGGTGGCTGCGTTTACTAAGGATGCCCCTGAGGAAAAACGATTTTGTGATCTGCCGGTAGTCGATTTCTTTGATCTTGAGAAGACTTATCAGCCCTCAAAGTACCATCTGTTTATTCCCATGAGTGCAAAAAAATGTAATCAAATCAGGAAGACTAAGTTTGAAGAGGGTCTGGCCAAAGGTTTTTCCTTTGCTTCTTATATCAGTTCAAGAGCAACAGTTCTGCCAGAAGCATCTATTGGTAAAAATTGCTTCATTCTTGAAAATAATGTGATTCAGAGTTTTGCAAAGATTCGCGACGATGTTGTTTTGTGGAGCGGGAATCATATCGGGCATCATTCAACTATCGGGTCACATTGCTTTCTAACTTCTCACGTTGTTATTTCCGGGCGGGTAATAATTGGTGAACGCTGTTTTTTCGGCGTCAATTCAAGTGTAAGGGATGACGTCACTATTGCAAAAGCAAATATTGTTGGTGCGGGTGCTTTGATTATGAAAGACACCGGACCGGGACAAGTTTTTGCGGAAAGACAGACACCGGTCTTTCCAAAATCGAGCGACGAAATCAATTTGGAGTAGGCGTGCAATTGTGGCATAAAATGGGGCGGATATTTGTCCCGCATACTGATTTATCATGGAACAAGTCGCATGCAATGCTTCCCACTGCGTTGCAACTGGAAAAGACTCGATATAGAATCTTTATTTCCGGTAGAGACGGGGTTAATCGTTCCTTGATCGGGTATTTCGATATCGATTTGAAAAATCCGAAAAAAATTCTTCATGTTTCCAAAAAACCTGTACTCGAGCTTGGCAAGCTTGGATGTTTTGATGATAATGGCGTAACCCCAGCAAGTATTATTAGGAATGGAGACAGGTTATACCTCTATTACATTGGGTGGCGCCCTCGTTCAACTACCAGAATGAGTCTAATAGCTGGCCTAGCTGTCAGCGATGATAATGGGCATACTTTTAAACGTCAATCTAAAGCGCCGTTGCTGTCCTTAACTGATCGGGAGCCATATTCAATTCTTACCGCACCGTGGGTAATCCATACTAAGAGTGACTGGAAAATGTGGTATGTTTCCGGCGAAGGCTGGATACACGAAGATTTGCCTGTTTATAATATAAAATTTGCATCATCGCGAGACGGCATCGTATGGCAGCGTGAAGGTCGGGTTGCGTTGGATTTCGCTTCCGAGGATGAAGTCGCTTTAGCACGCCCTTGTGTGCTTTATGAAGACGGTACTTATAAAATGTGGTTTTCATTTAAAACAAAAACAAATACTTATAGAATTGGGTATGCAGAAAGCCTGTCTGGATTTGACTTCATTAGAAAAACAAACCAGATAAAAGGCTTGGAACCATCGCCCTCCGGATGGGATTCTGAAATGGTTGAATACCCCTGTGTGATCAAGCACGCAGAAAATCTGTTTATGTTCTATAATGGAAACAACTATGGTAGTAATGGAGTCGGTTTAGCTGTGCTGGAAGCCGGTTGCGGATAGATGAAAAAAATTGCCATAATGCAGCCCACCTATCTGCCCTGGGTAGGGTATTTTGCGCTCATAGACAGAGTTGATGAATTCATCTTCTTGGACTCTGTTCAATTTGAACGTCGCAGCTGGCAGCAGCGAAATCGTATCAAAGGGCCTTCTGGGGAAATGATGCTAACAGTCCCTGTACATAAAGCTCCTCGGGATAAATTGCTTATATGTAATGCGAAAATTGACTATACTTCTAAGTTTGTTCGAAAACATATAAACGCTTTACAGCACGCCTACGGTAAAACGCCATTTTTTAATAAGTATAAAACAATTATTTTTGATGCTCTCAATAAAAAACCTCCGCTGTTGGCAGATTTAAATATTGAAATCATCCTGAAGGTGGCTAAGATACTTGGGATTCAGACGATCATGCTGCGTTCATCTGAATTGGCTGCCCGAGGAAAGAAGGACGAATTACTATTCAATATTTGCCGTGAAAGAGACGCTCAGATTTATATTTCCCCTCCCGGCTCAGTAAAGTATCTAAACACATCCCGATTTTTTAACAAGGATGTCTTTCCACTCCAGTACCACAAATATATCCCGCAGCCTTATGACCAGTTAAACGGTGATTGCGTTCTATATCTTGCAATTATCGATTTATTATTTAATGCGGGTCCTGATTCTCTCGAGATTATCCGTTCGGGAGTAGATAAACAATAGTTTTCAAATCGGTTTTTATTTGAATTTGCAATCATCATTATTTATCGGAATGATTTAAGCGGAGATGAAAATGACTATTGAGAAGTCTCTCAAGATGCAGGCACGTGCAGCAAAGCGTATTCCCGGCATGTGTCAGTTATTGTCGAAACGCCCCGATATGTTCAGTCTTGGCGTCTGGCCTGGGTACTACACCAAGGCGAAAGGGGTCACTGTGTGGGATCTCGACGGCAATGAATATTTGGACATGAGTATATCGGGAATTGGAGCGGCTGTTTTAGGGTATGCTGATGATGAGGTTGATGCGGCAGTTCAGAAAGCTATTTACAATGGTGTCGTTTCATCTTTAAATTGTCCTGAAGAAATTGAGCTCGCGGACCTGCTCTGTGAACTGCATCCCTGGGCAGATATGGTGCGTTTTGCAAGATCGGGTGGAGAAGCCATGGGTATTGCGATCAGAATCGCACGAGCGCATACAAAACGAAACATCATTGCCTTTTGCGGCTATCATGGTTGGCAAGATTGGTATCTTGCTGCCAATTTAGGTACTGGAAATGAGTTGAATGAGCACCTTATTGAAGGATTGAGTCCCACAGGTGTTCCTGAATCATTGTCCGGTAGCAGTTTGCCGTTTCGATATAACCGTATTGAAGATCTAGAGACAATTGCGGCCAAACATGCTAGCGATCTCGCCGCAATTGTTATGGAGCCTATTCGAAATATGGAGCCAGCTCCTGGCTTTATTGAAAGGGTTCGGGACATAGCCGATGAAACGGGTGCGGTATTCGTAATGGATGAGATCTCCGCAGGATTTAGAATAAACCCGGGGGGCGCACACTTGGTGAAGCATCATGTGGCCCCGGATGTCGCTGTATTTGCTAAAGCAATGGGCAATGGATATGCTATATCAGCAATAATTGGCCGAGAAAGAATTATGCAGTCTGCCCAGGAAAGCTTTATCAGTTCAACCCATTGGACAGAACGCGCTGGCTTTGTTGCGGCACTGGCGACTATAAATAAACACCGGCGCGAAAATGTTTCGGCGCATCTTATCCATATTGGTTCTATGGTATTGCGAGGCTGGAATGAACTGGGAGCCAAATATGAACTACCGGTACATGTCGGTGGGCTACAGCCCATGGGGCATTTTTCTATTGATCATGAAAAATTTTTTGCTTTAAAAGCGTTGTATGTTCAGAAGATGCTGGATCAGGGGATTCTGGCATCTAATCTTTTTTATGTGACCCACGCTCACACTGAAGAACACGTTTATCGGTATCTTAGAGCAACCGATAAAGCATTTAAGGTTATTGCCGAAAGTATCCAATGTGACGATATTGAATCAAGGCTGCGCGGCAAACCCGCCCAAAGCGGATTTAAGCGCATCAATTAGAGTTGTATATATAAGAGCCATGTGAGACCTTTGGAAAATGATAATTTTTGTTCTAGTTTAAGGAAGGAGAAAATTTTAACAAAATGAATATCTTGAATATTTAGAGGACAAAAATTTGAGCCTGACGTAGAAACCGGACAAAAAGTACCGTTTTGCAAAGGTCTCATTTTTCAGGCTGGATCTGGATGGTGGTTTTAAGTTTGGTCCTGGTAATATACAATACAAACGCCAGCCGGAAACAGAACTCATACTAACCTGAAGCATCTTTTTTGAATCCTGATTGTCAATAAATATTTCCAAGTATGAATATCACCCACCAACATTTCAATATTTAATGGTGAGGCAACATTGAAGATAGCCATAATACCGGCCCGTGGGGGTAGCAAACGTATACCGTATAAAAACATTATAGATTTTTGTGGAAAACCGATGATAGCCTATGCGTTGGAAGCTGCCCTGAATTCACGTCTATTTGATAAAATTCACGTATCAACTGACTCCGAAAAGATTGCTCAAATTGTAGATTCCTTAGGATATACAATTGATTTTATGCGACCGGCAGGATTAGCCGATGACCATACTGGAATTATTCCGGTTCTGAAGAATGTACTCAAGGAATTTGATAACCGCAAGCAAACCTATAAGCATGTCTTGGCATTAATGCCGTGTTGTCCGCTTCTATTGACAGATGACATCCTGCGAGGCTATTCTAAATTTCGATCGTTCGGTGGTAAACGTCCCCTGCACGTAGTAACACCTTATCCGGTTCCCATTGAGTGGGCTTATGATCGTAACAATGCTGGGGTATTGATTCCTAGAAACCCTGGTGCATATGCCGTTCGTTCACAAGATCTTAAACCGGCCTATTACGAATGCGGCCCATTTTCGATTTTTCACCGAAATCATATTCTATCCGAGACTCCGGCTACAGACGAGGGGTTCTGTTCGATAACCATACCCCGAAGCCAGGCAGTTGATATTGATGAGCCAGAGGATCTCATCCTGGCTGAAAGCATGTTTAGGGCTCTTAATAGTTAAAGGCTGTTGACTATGTCAAAAGTACTCATCCGAACCGACGCATCAAATAGTACCGGAATGGGGCACCTAAACCGCTGTGTTTCTTTGGCCCGACATTTTGAAATCGAGGGAATCGAGTCGCTTCTAATACTACGTCATGCTTCCGACAACATAGTGACCGGCTTTAAAAATCAAGGGCTAAATATATCCGTTCTGGAAAAATGCGGCAGTCTGTATGACGAAGCACTTTTGATATCGAATCGTTTTGCCTCACAGTATTCAGCAATTGTGTTTGATTTCTCCCATTACCAGATTATGTCCAGAGTTGAAGAATTGATACCGTATTTTAAAATATTGCACAACTCATTTTCTGCGACGTTATTAATCGACGGATTAGATGACACCGCCATTATTGACCATATCGAACCGTCAATTGATGTCGTCGTTACACCTTACATTGGTGCCAAATGTCGCTCTGCTGATGAAAACCCGGGATTTAGGCACTGGGCGGGGCCGGCTTACTTTATTTTCCCTCCTGAATTTACATCAATAAACTGGGATAGACAGGTTCGTGGCAAAGCAAAGAATTTATTGGTAAGCATGGGCGGGTCTGATCCATATGAGCTCACCCTGATGATTATAGACGCCTTGCAACTACTGGAATCAGAAATTATTTGCAGAGTCGTTGTAGGACCAGGATTTACGGAAAGCCTTAAGTTAAAGATAGAAAAAGCGTGCGCTGTAATTCCCTGTTGTAAAATTGTATTCGGCCTGCCCACACTTATCCGCCACCTACAATGGGCCGATATTGCTATAAGTGCTTCCGGATTAACGAAGTATGAAATGGCTTATGCCGGCGTGCCCTCATTGCAGCTATCGTTTAACGCAAAGATAGCTGCAGCAAACGCTCAAGACGAAACGAAAGGTTTTTACCTCGATCTGGGCCTGTATACGGAAACAACCTCTCTTGATATCGCAAATGAAATTGATGCCCTGGTAAGATCTTTTGAAAGACGTAGAGAAATGGTCAGGTTAGGGCAGGCCTTATTTAGCAAGACAGGTTTAGACAGCTTGATCCGAGAAGTTCGGGGGAATATTGTAGATTCAATAAATTGCAACTGAATCACAGTAACTGACAGTAATTCTAAATACCACTATGAGTATGCAAAAACCCAGAAGCTCGGTGATCGATGGTGAACGTATTTACTTGCGAGAATTAAGACCGGACGATGTGACCGAAGCATACTGTCGCTGGATGAATGATCCGCACATCACACAATATACGGACAGCCGCAATATGAATTTTTCCATCGATTCACTTAGAGAATATGTAAAAGAAAAATATGAAAGCAAGACTGAATTATTTCTGGCAATTATAGAGAGGGAAGACAATTGCCATATTGGCAATATAAAACTCGGGCCTATTAATCTGCAGGATCAAAATGCTGACATTGGAATTATCATTGGCGAGAAGCAATTCTGGGCAAAGGGTTATGCAACCGAAGCGATAGGGTTACTTAAAAACCATGCATTTTTTGTGATTGGTTTGCATAAATTGACGGCCGGCAGTCTCGGAATGAATACCGGATCGATCAAAGCATTTCAAAACAATGGGTTTAAAATAGAGGGTATTCGAAAAGAACATGTTTTTTTTAAAGGGAGTTTTATTGATACGATCCTGCTTGGTTTGATCAATGAATAAATTCTATTACAATATTAATAAGCAAATTTAAAACTGCAGAGGTACATTTTGAAAACAGATACAAAAGAAAATGTGCGTGTTATCGCCAGCATCGAAGCGCGCATGGGCTCGACTCGCCTGCCGAGAAAGGTTCTGGCTGATGTTTGTGGTCAACCGTCTTTAACGAGGCTGCTGCGTCGACTCAGGCGCTGTCAGACATTGGACGGGATAATATTGGCAACCTCTTCATTGCCTCAGGATGATCCATTAGAGAGATGGGCCCGCTCTGAGAACCTGGATATATACCGGGGCAGTGAAGAAGATGTTCTTCAACGTGTTGTCGATGCCCAACAAAGCATGCAGTCCGACGTGGTTGTTGAAATTACGGGCGATTGCACCATTTTAGATCCTGAAATTATCGATATGGGAGTCACTACCTTCTTAATGAATGATTGTGATGTAGTTCTCTCAGCTCCTGAAATGTACCCAGGGGGAATGGATGTTCTGGTATATCGCTATTCAATACTGGAGGACAACGCGAGAACCCAGTTTGATCCTTTAGTTCGTGAACATGTGGCTTATTATATTGTCCGTCATCCAGAGATATATAGAACGATCAAGCTTTATCCACCTGCTCGCTGGCAAGCTCCCCACTTTCGATTTATGTTGGATTATCCCGAAGATTTGGAGTTTATTCGCCAAGTTTATCGCCGATTGGAGCCAGACTACGGAGATGGATTCGGTATTGAAGAAATTATGTCACTGATGCGGCAAGAACCAGCCCTGCTTGATATAAACAGCCATTGTGATCGGAAAATCTAGCCTTACCGGGAATTAGCTAAGTTCATGGATAGAAAAAAAATGACTTATAACGCCGCAATTGTTGGACTTGGGCAAATTGGACAGGGGTATGATTATTGCTGCAAGGATGGAAGCCTTATAACAACGCACGCTTCAGCATATCAATATCATCCTTCCTTCAATCTGGTTGCCGGTGTGGATGTCAGTCCGAAAGGCTGCGCCAAGTTTGAAAAAAAATACAATGTGGAGACTTTCAGTAGTGTCCAAAATATGATGGAAAAGGTGAAACCGGATGTCGTTTCAATCGCATCACCGACACCGACTCATTTTAATCTTTTCAACCAAATAGCTTCATATGATCCTCTGGCAGTTTTGATAGAAAAGCCCATTGCATTGCGTGTCCGAGAGGCCGAGACAATGCTGTTGGACGCTCAAAAGAAAGATATGGGCTTAGTGGTTAATTATGTCAGGCGATTTGAACCAGGTACAAACGCCTTGAGAAAAATGATAGCAGACGGAACTGTCGGTGACATTTACAAAGGTAGCGTCCTGTATTGCAAGGGACTAATAAATAACGGCTCACATTTCATCGATCTGCTTATTTATTTGCTCGGTAGTGTTCGGCATATCCAAATGATACAACCTGGCAGGGACTTTGATGCCCTGGGATACAATGATGGTGAACCTGATTTTTTAATAAGGTTTAACGATACCGACATTATCTTTCAGGCAACACGTTCGGAATATTTTTCCATGGGAGAGGTGAATCTGATAGGTACAAAGGGAACGATTTATTATGGAAACGGCCAAATCAGATACAAACAAACTATACCAGACCCGGCAGATAACCACTATACCTTATTACAGAATAAACTCACCTCGATTAAGACTTACTTTGAAAGCTACCAGTATTATGTCATGGAAGCCCTTTACCAGTATCTGGAAAAAGATGAAAAGATAAAATCAGATGGGGAATCGGCTGTTGGAACTTTAAAAATCGTACAGAATATTATGGAGTTGAGGTGATTTAATCTATGAAAAAACTAGCTATCCACGGCGGACCCAAAACAATTGATTATACTTTTAAACCCTATAATTCCATTGGTGAAGAAGAACGTATAGCTGTAAACGAGGTAATGCAAACAGGGATACTTTCGCGCTATCTTGGAGTATGGAGCCCAGACTTTTACGGCGGGCCAAAAATCCAAGAGTTTGAGCAGGCGGCCCAAGGATATTTTGGGACAAAGCATGCCATTGTGGTCAATTCCTGCACATCAGGATTGATTGCCGCGGTTGGAGCTATCGGCATTCAACCGGGAAATGAAGTCATTGTGAGCCCTTGGACCATGTCTGCTACAGCCACTTCAATTCTTATGTGGAACGCCATCCCAGTTTTCGCGGATATCGAAAGTGAATTTTTTTGCATTGACTCGGCATCTGTTGAAAAAAACATTACACCCCATACAAAAGCAATCATTGCCGTCGATATTTACGGTCATTCAGCAGATATGGATAGTATTTTGCGAATAGCAAAAAAGCATGATCTGAAAGTAATTTCCGATTGCGCCCAGGCACCGGCAGCAAAATACAAAGGAAAACTAGCCGGTACTCTGGCAGACATAGGGGTATATAGCTTAAATTACCATAAGCATATACACACCGGTGAAGGTGGGATAATAGTTACCAATAATGATATATACGCTGAGAAACTGCAATTGATTCGTAACCATGCGGAGGTTGTAGTCGAGAATAAAGGCGTGTCGGATTTATCCAATATGCTGGGATACAATTTTCGATTGGGTGAAATCGAGGCTGCCATAGGTGTTGAACAACTTAAAAAACTGAATAAAATTGCTGATCGTACAACTGCACTGGGCAGCAGGCTTTCTGAAGGCTTGCAAGGATTAGATGGCCTTCAACCACCAAAAGTAAATAAGAATTGCACACATGTATACTATGCCTACCCATTGGTATTTAATGCCGGTCGACTAAATATACAAAGACAGTTGATTTATAATGCTTTGGTCGCAGAAGGCGTGCCCTTAGGACAGGGGTACACCAACATACATTTGCTGCCAATGTATCAACAGAAAATAGCGTATGGTAAAAAAGGCTTCCCCTGGAATTCAGAAATTTATAAAGGTAGTGTTGATTATAGAAAAGGTATCTGTCCTGTTGCTGAAAGATTGCATGACAAAGAGATTATAACAATACCATTTTGCATGCACACTTGGGAAAAAGAAGATATCGATATGATCATAAAAGCCTTTCAGAAGGTGTGGGCACATCTGGATATGTTGCAAAGTACGGGTAATGAATAGAGAATGTAACACGGTCTGCTTTTATGCTGTTAATGCCGGTGCCTTGGCGGTCATGTCTCCCCTGGTTGCCGGATGCCCGGATGATATCAACTGCTTTTGGGCAGCGGATGGATTTGCTGAGTCTGAACTTAGAAAATCGGGTACCGTACCAGTTGCTATGGAGGAAGTACTCAAAAGAAACAGCAATGCTCCCGGGGATCCGGCGCTGCTGGTGCTCGGATCTCAACACCAATTTAGCAAAACTGTAAGCATTTTAAAAGCATGTGAGAGGGCGGGAGTAAAGACGGTATTTATATTTGATCACTGGAGCCCTTATCTGGATCATTTTATGTCGTCGGATGGCTGCCTGGTACTACCAAAACACATCTTTGCGATAGACGAATATCTTGAGACCAGCCTCTTATCGATAGGCGTCCCAAAAGATTCAATATCGATTGTTGGACATCCCGGCATCGAAAATAAAACTGAAACAATAAAGTTCATGAGCGGGAAGAAAAAAAAGGCGCTTAAAAACGTACTGGGTGTAAACCCCGATGCTAAGGTGGTGCTCCTCGCGTTGGAACTTATGGACTTGAAATTCAACGCAGATGCGGAATACGGTCCTGTATTGAATACACTCCAGGCTTTTAAGGAAATTGATGATAACAATCTGCATCTGGTGATCAAAATGCATCCGCACCAATCCAGAAAAAGATTTTTGGAATATATTCGACATTATAAAATTGAGAACGAGTTGATTATTTGCCCTGAAAAATTAAGGGATTTTGAGGCAATTGCAATCGCAGATATAATAATCGGAACCAATTCAACTTTTTTAGTGATACCTTTGATCCTCGGCATATCGACAATTTGCATAGGTTTTAGACCGGAAAACGAACCGCGGCAAATTACCATCCCGTATCTAAGGAGAATAACCGTTAAAACAAAAAGTGAAATGCTGAACGCAATTTCTGAATGTGTCACGCGCGATTCCGGTAGCGGAATACCATTTCCAACGGACAGTGTTAATAAGACTTGGAAGTCGATCAGAAATCAACTAAAGATGGTTTGAGAAATCAGAATGCGTGAACTGCCCGAGAATATAAAAACGAATCGATTAACGCTGAGGCCGTACTCGGAAAAATTTATTACAGCGCGGTATCTAAACTGGTTGAATGACCCAAAAATAATGCGCTTCAGCGAGCAGCGCCACAAAGTACATACCTATGAATCATGTCGGGCCTATTTACAGACATTCCAAGAATCGACTAACACCCTGTGGGCAATTGAGGAAAAGTTGCACGGACACGGTCATATTGGAAATATAAGCGCTTATATTGATCTTAATAATAAGATTGCCGACATAGGAATTTTAATTGGTGAAAGTTATGCTCAAGGTCAGGGCTATGGCTATGAAGCCTTTAAAGGCGTTGTTGAATATCTATTTAAATATACTCCGACCAGAAAAATTACTGCCGGGACGGTATCTGCCAATATTGCTATGATAGAAATCATGCATAAAATGAAAATGAAAGACGATGGTGTAAGGCGAAGACATTACCTTATTGATGGAAATGAGGTTGATGTGATTTATATGGCGCTTTTTAAAGATGATAAAATGGGCCAATAGACAGGATGATTAGTGGCAAAATTAAAAAATTGAGCAACGGACAGATTAAAAGCTTAGGCAAGCGCACCGGGCCGCTTATCAATTCATCATACTTAAATAGAACCAGCAATGAATTTATAAAACACAATCGAAATTTATGGAAAGACTTCGGTGATAGGAAAAATGGTGAAGTTTTATTCGAACTTAATTCAATGTGCAGCGCAATCATTTCCTACAGTTACCTATCCAATGTGTTAAGCAATAAATATAACGCAACCATCAAGGCATATTCATTGCGTAGACCTAAATGGTGGAAATCCATTCTAAACATTGTCAACGAAAAAGTTTTTAAGTCATTTAATACCAGGGAAATCATTTGCCTGAAACTCAGCGAGGAACAGAAAAAAGTCCGGCATAGACTATTTAATGACGTTTATACTGGCCTGGAAACCAAAAGAGATGTCGAAGGCCTGCGCATTGTCGGCACACTGATAGGAGATCTGGTCTATGATTCACATCTTAGAAAAAACAACGTTCCGACCATAGATATTGCCGACCATAAATTTAAAGAATCGCTGAAACAATCTCTGGGGATTTATGTTTTCTGGAGCGACTATTTTGCGACCCATGAAGTTAAGGCAGTGAATGTAAGCCATTGTGTTTACAACTCAGCTATTATCCTACGTCTGGCCATTCAGAAAAAAATTCCTGTATATCAAATCAGCGCAACCCATGCATATTATCTTACCGAAGAAAATCTGTGGGCCTATGATGACTTTTACTATTATCCAGAAGAATTCAGAAAACTCCCCCCTAAGAAACAACAAGCAGGTTTAGTAGAAGCACAGAAAAGGCTGCAAAAAAGGTTTTCTGGGGAGGTCGGTGTTGATATGACCTACTCTAGGAAATCCGCTTATACGAAAACTGTTGGTAAAAAAGTATTAAGAGAAAGTTCACGGACTAAGATAATTATCTCTACCCATTGCTTTTTCGATAGCCCACATCCATATGGGATATCGCTTTTCCCCGATTTTTACGAATGGCTGACCTTTATTGGGAATATATCAGAAAAGACTGATTATGATTGGTATATCAAAACGCACCCAGACTTTTTACCAGGGAATATTCCCATCATCAAAGAATTTATAAAGAAATTTCCCAAACTCAATTTAATACCTGCAGAAACATCACACCACCAGATAATAAAAGAGGGCATTGATTTTGCGCTTACGGTGCATGGAACCATTGGCTTCGAATATGCCGCTTTGGGGGTAACGGTTATCAATGCCTCAAGGTGTAATCCCCATATTGCCTACAATTTTAATATTCATCCTAAAAGTGTTGAGGAATATGAAAAAATCTTATTGGATTTGCCTAATCAGAAACTGAATATAAATGTTAATGAGGTATATGAATACTATTATATGAAATTTATAAACAATAATGTTGAAAATTGGATATTTGACGATTATGAAGATTTCATTAATGAAATCGGTGGATATGACAGACAGTTTGGCCCGGTAAGTTATAAGAAGTTTTTAGAAGAGTTTTCTGTCGAAAAGCATGAAAAGATAATACATTCATTAAATAATTTTATTGAGTCTAAAAATTATTGTATGCAAAAAAAGCATTATGACAAAGCCTTGCAGAAAAATTAAAATTTACCAGAATACGAGTATGTGCTTTGGACTCTATAGCAAGGGACATTACTTTATGTTGCAAAAAGCAATATAAGTACTTATTAATGTACTCTAATAAAGGTTGATATCAATGAAAGTGGTCATTTTATGTGGTGGATTGGGCACTCGTCTTCGGGAAGAAACCGAATTTCGTCCTAAACCAATGGTGGAAATAGGCAGTAAGCCTATTCTATGGCATATAATGAAAATATATTCCCATTACGGAATTAAAGACTTTGTTCTTTCCATAGGCTATAAAGGTGAAATGATAAAGGAATATTTTTATAATTATGAAATCCTAACTAATGATTTTACAATAGAGCTTGGAAAGAAAATTAATATTGAAATACATAGTAATAATGAAGAAAAAGACTGGCGTATTACTTTGGCTGACACCGGAGATAAAGCGCTGAAAGGCGCCAGGCTGAAGCGTGTACAGCAGCATGTTAACGATGACACTTTTATGTTGACTTACGGTGATGGGGTTGCTGAAGTGGATATTAATGCCCTTTTAACCTTTCATAATAAACATGGAAAGTTGGCAACGGTAACCGGTATCAACCCTGCATCCCGGTTTGGTGAGCTGAAGATTAAAGGCAATCAGGTTGAATCTTTCAGTGAGAAGCCGAGAGATGGTGAAGGCCTTATTAATGGCGGATTTTTCGTCTTCAACAAGGGTATTTTTGATTATCTTTCAGCAGATGAGAATTGTGATTTGGAAATAGGCCCCCTTGAAAAGATTGCAGGCGAAGGACAGCTAATGGTTTATAAACACAGAGGTTTCTGGGCCTGTATGGACACAATTCGGGATATGGAGTATTTGAATAAATTGTGGGTTGAAGGCAAAGCTGAATGGAAGGTGTGGGAATAGATAGCTAAGAGCTAATAAATTATGTTTGGCAACGTGTATAAAGACAAAAAAGTCCTCATCACAGGCAATACCGGTTTTAAGGGTTCCTGGCTTGCTTTATGGCTCTTAAACCTGGGGGCCAGAGTTGTAGGCTATTCCCTGTATCTTCCGACAGATCCTAATCATCACGAAATATTAAATCTGGATTTTGAAACAATCTCTGAAGATGTCCGTGATTTAAAAAAACTTCGAAAGGCCATCGAATCTTTTCAACCGGATATTGTCTTTCATATGGCGGCTCAATCCCTTGTCCGGAAATCCTATCAGAATCCAGTGGAAACGTTTGAAACCAATGTCATTGGAACAGTTAAAGTTTTTGAGGCTTGCCGTAAATCAGATCACGTAAGGGCCGTTATAAATATTACCAGTGACAAATGCTACGAAAATCAGGAATGGATTTGGGGCTATCGTGAAAACGACCCCATGGGAGGTTATGATCCTTACAGCGCATCAAAAGGATGTGCGGAATTGGTCACCGCCAGTTATCGGAAATCATATTTTCCTCTTGAAGAGTATCAAAAAAGCCATCAGATACTTGTGGCAAGCACCAGGGCAGGAAATGTCATTGGTGGTGGGGATTGGGGAGATAATCGGCTTGTTCCCGATATTATTCGCGCTGCCAGCCAGAATAAAAAAGTTCATATTCGCAACCCTCATTCAACAAGGCCATGGCAACATGTCTTAGAACCACTGTCAGGATATTTGCTTTTGGGACAAAAGCTTCTTGAAGGAGAAAAGGAGTTTTCCGGGGCATGGAATTTTGGTCCGAGCGATGAAGGGCACATAAACGTGCTTTCTGTTATAAGAGAATTGCAAAAACATTGGTCAAAAATTAATTATATGATTAAGGCCGATGAAAAAAGCCCACACGAAGCCAATTTGTTGAAACTGGATTGTTCAAAAGCTTATACAAAACTGAAGTGGAAACCGGTGTGGGATAATCCTACTACAATCGCTAAAACCGCGCAATGGTATAAAACGTATTATGAATCAAAGCATGTTCTTAGCGAGAAGCACTTGAAAGAATATATAACTGATACACAACATAAAAAGATTAATGGGCCGTTCAATGAAAATCAAACAAACTACACTTAAGGATGCTTTTAGTATTGACCCGGAGCCTTTTGAAGATAACCGCGGATCATTCTCCCGTGTATTTTGTCAGCAAGAGCTAAAACATATTTTGCATAAAAAAAATATAGTTCAGATTAACCACTCAATTACCAAACAAAAAGGTGCTATCCGTGGGATGCATTTTCAATATCTTCCAAAAGCTGAAATCAAGATGGTCAAATGTTTGCGTGGGTCTGTTTTTGATGTGATTATTGATTTAAGAAAAGACTCGCCTACTTTTATGAAATGGCATGGAGAAACCTTGTCTTCTGAAAACATGAGAATGTTATATATTCCTGAAGGTTTTGCGCATGGTTTTCAGACACTGGAAGAAAACTCAGAGCTTCTTTATCTTCATACGGAGTTCTACAGCCCTGAACATGAAGGCGGTGTGCGTTATAACGATTTATCGGTAAATATTTTATGGCCTTTGGATGTGACGGATTTATCTAAAAAAGATCGAAACTACCCTTTATTATCTCAAGATTTTGAAGGAATCTTATTATAATGAAATGCAGATCTTGTGATAATCCACTTAAACATCAATTCATCGACCTGGTCAATTCCCCGCCATCAAATTCTTTTTTAACCAAAGAGCAATTGAACGAACCTGAAATTTTTTATCCTCTTAAGCTGTTTGTTTGCGAAAAGTGTTTCCTTGTCCAGATTGACGAGTATAAGAAATCAAATGATATTTTCAACAAAGATTATGCTTATTTTTCATCTTTTTCTGTATCCTGGCTGGATCATGCAAAAAAATATGTTGATATGATTACAGATCGGTTGGGATTAACCACTACGTCTAATGTAATCGAAATCGCTTCCAATGACGGGTATCTCCTGCAATATTTTAAGGAAAAGCGGATACCCTGTCTTGGGATAGAACCGAGCGCAAATACTGCTCAAGAGGCCAGGGAGAAGGGAGTTGATACTTTAGAAGCGTTTTTCAGTGCTGAACTTGCGCAAAAACTCTCACAAAAAGGTAAAAAAGCTGATTTAATTATCGGCAACAATGTCCTTGCGCATGTGCCGGATATCAACGATTTTGTCAAAGGGCTTAAAACTGCCCTGAAGTCGGATGGTGTGATAACGATGGAATTCCCGCATTTGATGCGCCTTGTTGAAAAAAATCAGTTTGATACGATTTATCACGAGCATTTCTCATACTTTTCATTTCATACGGTTCGCCAGATTTTTTTGAAACATGGCCTAGTTCTTTTTGATGTAGAGGAACTTACCACTCATGGGGGTTCGTTAAGGATCTACACTAGACATGATGATGACGACTCAAAACCTGTAACACCAAAAGTTGATGGGTTGTTGGAAAAAGAGAAGGCAAGAGGGATGCTAAAATTAGACTACTATCTTGATTTTCAGCAAAAAGCAGACAAGGTTAAATATGCACTTCTTTCATTCCTTATGGAACAAAAAAAAGCCGGAAAGAAAGTAGCTGCCTATGGGGCTGCGGCAAAGGGTAATACCCTTTTGAATTATTGTGGTGTTAAAAAGGATCTAATAGAGTTTGTTGTAGATGCATCACCGTATAAGCAGGGGAAGTTCCTCCCTGGGAGTCATATACCAATAGTAGATGAGAATAAAATAAAAAGTGTAAAACCTGATTATATGATAGTCTTACCTTGGAACATTAAGGATGAAATTACCGAACAGCTGCGATATATTCAGGAATGGGGCGGCAAGTTTATTATACCCATTCCAGAAATCAAAGTGATCTAAAGTAAAAAGAAATGCCATGAACGTATTAGTTACCGGTGCATCCGGATTTGTGGGTAATTATGCGGTGAATGAGTTGCTGAAGGAAGGGCATCGTGTAATTGCAACCTCCCGAAATCCCGATCGGGCCAAAGAATGTACCTGGTTCTCTAAAGTGCACTACATCCCGTGTGATTTGGATAAGACTCAGGACAACTTTTTTGCCTTCTTCGGAAAACCTGAATTGCTTATTCACCTGGCTTGGAATGGCTTGCCAAACTATGATGGGTTATTTCACATTGAAGAAAATTTGCCGGCCAATTACCGGTTTCTGAAGAACATAATCAAACACGGCTTAAATAAATTGCTCGTATCCGGGACATGCTTGGAATATGGCCTGTTGAGCGGTGCCTTGGATGAGGAAATGGTGACCGCCCCCGTTACCCCCTATGGCCTTGCTAAAGACACATTGAGAAAGTGCTTGGAACAACTGCAAGAAAAGATTGATTTTCAGATGAAATGGGTACGCCTCTTTTATATGTTTGGAAAAGGTCAAAGCCGGCACTCAATTCTGGCTCAATTGGATAAGGCTGTAGAGAATGAGTACGTTGAGTTCAAAATGTCCGGAGGCGAGCAGTTAAGGGACTATTTGCCGATTGAAAAGGTAGCCGAGTATTTAATCAAAATAGCCATGCAGACGAAGGTGAATGGAATTATTAATTGCTGCAGTGGCATTCCCATTTCCATCCGGAAACTCGTGGAAGATTATCTGGAGAAGACTGAAAGAAATATTAGCCTGAATTTAGGATACTATCCTTATCCGGATTATGAACCAATGGCATTTTGGGGAATCAATCAAAAAATGAAGATGGCTTTGGAAATCAGGTGATGAACTGTCCCTTATGCCAATGTGAAAATCTTGAGCGTATTTACACGGCTAGAGATTTCCCAGTTTTCCAAAATAAAGTATATCCGAGCAGGCGTGCGGCCCTAAAGGCAAAGACCGCAAATGTGTTCCTAATGATGTGCACGAGGTGTGATTTCATTTTTAACATTGAGTTTGACAGCCGTTATATGGCCTATGATTCCGGCTATCAAAACGAGCAAGCCCATTCACCTTATTTCCAGACATACCTTGATGAAGTCATCGACTTGTTGATACACGCTGGCTTCCGTAATAGTAAAATTATTGAGATAGGTTGCGGCAAAGGCTATTTTTTTGAGAGACTCCAGCATAAAGGTTTCCAAGTTGCCGGGTTCGACCCAGCCTACGAAGGCGATAATCCTGCTATCATCAAAGACTATTTTTCTGAAAAATACGCATCCCTTTCCGGCGATTTGGTGATTTTACGGCATACGCTCGAACATGTTCAAGACCCGTTGCATTTTCTGCACAATATTGCCGCAGCATTGGAGTATAAGGGCAAAATTTTTATTGAAGTCCCAAGGGTGGAGTGGATAATTGAAAAATCAGCCTTTTGGGATTTTTTTTATGAGCATTGCAATTATTTCAGCATTGATAATCTGAGTTTTTTATTTCAAGATGCAGCCAAGGGGCCTTTATTTAATGGACAATACATGTATCTTTTGGCCGATTTAAGCCAATTAAAAAAAAGCATAAAACCTAGCCTATCAAAATTCTCTCACCGGCAATTGACAGATCAATTTCAAAAAAAAATTGATTGTTACAAGGATTTCATTATAAGCCATCAAGGTATTCTGGTGTGGGGTGCCGGTGCTAAGGGGGCGACATTTGTAAATCTTTTGGATCCAGGCAGAAAATTCATTTCTGGTGTTTTAGATATTAATCCGCGCAAACAACTCAAATATATTGCGAGAACCGGTCATCAGGTGTTTTCGCCTGAAGTCCTGAAAAATGATCTTCCCAAACGCGAAATACTCGTAATGAATGAAAACTATATAGAAGAAATTTCTAATATAGTTTCTGATACCGGCGACACGCTCTATACTCTTGGAGATCTTTGATGAATAAAGTCCAGCAGTTCGCAATTGAAAGAAAACAACGCATTAAAAACCAGGGCACAGATGAAGTCCTTTTGAAATCTTCAAAACGTTTTCAAACTGACACCATTCGCACAAAATATTCCTATAATTTCACTTGGATGGGGCAACCTATTATTCAATACCCTCAAGATATGGTTATGATGCAAGAGATTATATGGAAGGTACAGCCAGATCTAATAATCGAAACAGGGATAGCGCATGGCGGGTCATTAATCTTCTATGCATCGATGCTATCCCTATTAAACAATGGCGGTCATGTCCTGGGAATTGATATCGATATTAGAGAACACAATCGCAAATTGATCGATAAACATCCTATGTCTATGCATATTACGATGTTTGAGGGATCGTCTATCAGCCAGGAAATCGTCGCCAGGACCCACGATTTGGCCAAGAATAAGGAAACCATATTGGTAGTTTTGGATGCAATGCATACGCATGATCATGTTCTGGAGGAACTTAACCTTTATTCGCCTTTGGTTTCGAAAGACAGTTACCTGGTTGTATTCGACACAATCATAGAAGACCTGGGAGACGAATTCTTTCAAGACCGGCCATGGGGTGTTGGAAACAACCCCAAGACCGCGGTTTGGGAGTTTTTACAAACCAATGATCGCTTTGCCATTGATAAAGAAATCGAAAATAAATTGCTGGTTACCGTTGCACCGGACGGGTATTTAAAGTGCCTCAAGTGAATGCCCATTTGCCTTCTTTGAATGCGGAATTAAACATTAAGCCAGGGAGAGGGAATCCATTGGTCAGTATTGGATTCCCGGTCTACAACGGTTCCCGATTTATGAGGCATGCGTTAGACTCTTTGTTGACGCAGACATATGAAGATATAGAGATCGTCATCGCGGATAACGCGTCTATTGACGAGACCCAGGAAATTTGTACAGCGTATGCCAAAAAAGACTCACGGATCCGCTATTTTAGAAATGAAGAAAATATGGGAGCCGTATGGAACTACAACCATGTGTTTGAGCTATCATCGGCAAAATTCTTTATGTGGGCATCCTGTGATGACTACTGGGATCCAATCTATATAGAAACTTGTCTTCAGTCTATAACAGCTTCCTCCAAAATGATTCTCGCGGGAACGATATGTCAGGGCGTTCATCCTGATACAAACCGGATAAGGCTTATCGATGCAGGCATAACGACGGTTGGAATGCGGCCGTTCAACCGATTCAAGCACTATAAGTCAATTATTCATAGGGGCAAACATATTGGGGGTATATTCTACGGGTTATATCGAAGCAGTGAACTTAAAAAAGTTATGCCAATAAAAAAATTGATTGCAGCGGATCACTTTATAATTGCCGATCTTGCTCTTAGGGGAGAGTTCGTCACGGTTCCCAAAGCGCTGTTTTTCAAACGATGGGGAGGCGCATCCCGGAATTTTAAAAAATCCGCCGCAGCCATTGGGATCAAAAATAGGTTTCTGATTGCAGTACCATATTTAATCCGGGAATTTTTCATGCAGATGATCATTTACCGGTCTGCCAATTTGTCATGGAAAAATAAAGTGAGACTGGCTGTGTGGTCACTTGGGAATTATTTCCGGGTGAACCTTTTAAAAATGACCTACATCGAAATTAAAATTTTCGTAAAACGATTTATTGGCACATACTGCGGCTAGAGATTTAAGACGCCTGTTTTATGCCTGACGTTTTAATGAATTTCATAGTATCAGCAGGGATGACTCTTTTTTCTTAGAGAATCACATAACGAATCAGCAGACTTACTATTGGCAGGGTCATTAAGGAATTGGATTTGAACATGAAGCACACTGCAAACCCACTTCTGCTGACAGGCTCACATCGTTCCGGAACGACGTGGGCAGGCAGAATCATTGCATCATCACGGTCGCTTGGGTATATTATGGAGCCCTTTAATGATGCCAATAACCGGCCTGGTATTTTCAACTGCAAATTTGGCCATTATTTTCCATATATAGCACCTGGAGAACGACAATATTTCGGTCCGGTGCTGCATGCTTTGAATTTTAAATATAATCTGGCGGAGGGCTTAAAAGGGATATGCAACAAATATGAGTTTGCCAGATTGACACGCGATTTTGTAAAGTCCTTTTATTATCGCATTACTAAAAAGCGAGCATTCGTCAAAGATCCAAACGCACTGTTCATGGTGGAATGGATGTATCACCATTTTAACGCAGACATCGTTGTCCTCATTAGACATCCAGCCGCATTTGTTAGCAGTCTGATAGTGTTGAAATGGTATTTCCCGTTTAAGGACTTGTTAAAGCAAGAAGAATTGATCCAGACCTATTTGTTTAATTTTCGGGATAAGATTAAATACTATGCCAAATATGAACAAAAGCTGATCGATCAAGCTATTTTGGCTTGGTGCCTTCTTCACCAGACCATTCTACATTATCAAAAAAAACATCTGGATTGGATCTTCGTAAGGCACGAAGATTTATCCAGAAATCCCGAGAAAGAGTTCCGGCAAATATTTCAGAAAGTTGGAATTGAGTATGATAAAAGAGTCGCCTCTTGTGTGAAAAAATATTCGGGAACAGATAATCCGTCCGATACAACCAGTACCCAGATCCCGGTTAGTAGTAAACAATCGATAAAAAGAAATAGTCAATCGAATATTTGGAATTTTAAAAATCGATTAACGACCAAAGAGATCCTTTATATTCGAAAGAGGGTGGAGTCAATTTCCGGCAATTTCTATAAAGATGATGATTGGTAATTTTACGAACCCGAATATTTTTTTATGCTTAAAAGGTTGACGAATTTGTTTTTAAGTAATGAGAATGATAAATAAAATAAAAAAAGCGCTATTGAACATGCTGGGAGCCTGGAGAATTCGAAAATACATCCGGAATGGGCACCGGCCTTGGACCCCTGGATATAGCGAATTTAAGGAATCATATATTAATAGTGCTCTTACTGAGAACGGACTGCTGGAGATTTTTAAAACTGAAAGGTTGCTGCCTGCTAATTATGGGTACCGTTTGGATGAACGGGTGGTTGAATATCCATGGCTGTTCAGCAGGCTTCAGGTTGAAAAAAATCATCTGCTTGACGCGGGTTCGGCATTGAATTTCGAATATCTGCTTAAAAATAAATGGCTAAATCATAGAAGTTTGGTCATTTATACTCTTTCGCCGGAACGCGTCGTGAGGGATAATAATATCTCATATATATATGGAGATTTGCGAAATACTATTTTAAAGAGTGAGTGCTTTGATGAAATTGTATGCATATCGACCATTGAGCATATCGGTATGAATAATCAGTTCCTTTATTCAGATAACAGCATCTTTAATGAATTCGAGACCGATAGTTATATAGATGCAATCTTGGAACTAAAAAGACTTCTGAAGTCGAGTGGAAAGTTTTTTATCACTGTTCCATATGGAAGTTATCAAAACCTGGGCTGGCTGCAGCAGTTTGACCATGAAATGGTTTCCAAACTGATTGATGCCTTTAACGGGTCAAAAACAACCGAAACCTATTTTAAATATCAAAATGATCAATGGCAGCTAACCAATGCAGAAGCCTGTTCTGATTGTCGTTATTTTGATGTTCACAATCAGCCCACCTTTGAAAAAGATTATCTTGCGGCTGCAAGGGCTGTTGCCTGTATCGAGATAATTAAGTAAGAATGGCCGCCATTTTGAATATAATAGTATGCCACACGATATTACAAATTCAACGCTTCTAAACACCTTCCGAAAGATACTAGGGTATTTGCCAACACGTCGACGGATGCAATTCTGGATACTTTCTGCTGCAATGCTCTTTTCGGCATGTTTCGAAACAATGGCTCTGGGATGTGTGGCTTTTTTTGCTTCTGTGGTCACGGATCCTGAAGCAGTAATGCAATCCAGATACATTATAACGGCTCAAAAATTTCTGCATGCTGATTTTTTAACAAACACGCAGGGACTAATCGTATCTTTGAGTATTCTTGTTGTAAGTTTAGTGATAGTTAAAAATATGATCTTATCCTTTGTTTTATTTTGGAGCAGCCGGTTTTCTGCTTTTGTAGATGGTTTTTATGGTGAATTGTTATTGCAAAATTTTATTTTGAGGCATTATGAATGGCACTTGTATCAAAATTCAGCAGATTTAATCATGGCCGTGGATTGGCGCAGGTATTTTGGTGTTCACTTCATTTATCCTGTGTTACAGATGTTTGCAGACGGATTTGTCGCATTATTGATGCTTATGGTCCTGTTCTGGGTAGAGCCTTTTATTTCTTTGGTCACCATAAGCGTATTAGGAGGAACAGCCTTTCTTATTCTAGTGACGGTTCGAAAAACATTAGATGAAAATACTAAAATATGCAGTCAGTATCAGCAATCTGTCAACCGCCAAGTAACAAAATCCATTCATGGGGTCAAAGACGTAAAAGTTTTTGGAAAACAGGATTTTTTCATCTCAAATTACAGCAAAAAGGTTTATTATCTTGCTCGACGGGAAGCATTCAAGCAGTTTTTCACCCGTACTCCGTCTTGGGCTTTGGAAACTTTAGGATTTATAATGATAACCGGTTCCATATGTGCAATGATGTTTTTAATGAAGTCATCGACGGTCCAAATTACAGGCACGATTGCATTGATAGCCGTTACAGCCTGGCGGGTTCTACCTGCTATGAGTCGAATCGTTAGTGGGATAACATCTTTGCGAACTGCATTACCATATGTGCATAATGCTTTCACCTATCTCAAAGAAGCAAAGAGGGCTGAAGATAGACGCTTAAATAAATCCCGTATGAATCACCAGCGAGTATCATTTGAACAGGAACTGAAATTCGAAAATATCTCTTTTTCATATACGGAAGCGAATTCTTTTGCTCTCCAAAATATCAATTTTACGATCAAAAAGGGGCAAACTGTTGGGATTATAGGGCCTTCCGGAGCTGGTAAAAGTACCCTGGTCGATATACTTATCGGGCTTTTACCTCCAACGAGCGGAAAAGTTGTCATTGATAACGAAAGCCTTGACACGAAAAACAGTTCCGGATGGATGGATTTGCTCGGTTATGTTTCCCAAACCCCCTATATTTATGATGGCTCATTGGCTGAAAATGTGGCTTTTGGTGTAGGCGACAGTAGGATAGACTCAAGCCGCGTATCAGAATGCTGCAACATGGCTGCAATGGATTTTCTTAGTGACCTGCCTCATGGGCTTGATACTCAAATCGGAGAGCGCGGTCTAAGGTTGTCAGGTGGACAGCGTCAGAGAGTGGCTATTGCAAGAGCCCTTTATCATCAACCCCAAGTTATGGTTTTCGATGAAGCGACCAGCGCGCTGGATGCAAAAAATGAAATGGATATACAAAAAACGATATATTCTTTGAAGGGCAGTTTGACTCTTATAATTATCGCCCATCGTTTAACTACAGTGAAAGACTGTGATCTGATATTCTGTATTGATAAAGGGGAAATGGTAAAGACCGGTCCGCCACATATAATATTGCCCTGGTATGAAAGATACGGCGATCATAAAGAAAATTCTAACAATCCAAAAGCAAAAAAAAACTAATGAAAGCACTCATATTTGGTATTTCCGGTCAGGATGGCTCATATCTGGCCCAACTTCTATTAAAAAACAGATATGAAGTTATCGGCGTTTCAAGAGATGCCCAGAGCAAATTGTTTGAAGGTCTTAACTATTTAGGAATACGCCAGGATATCTTGATCAGATCTGCTGCATTAAACGATTTTCGCAGTGTATTACAGGTCATAGACGATATTCGACCTGATGAAATTTACAATTTGTCCGGGCAGAGTTCAGTGGGACTCTCTTTTGAATTGCCTATTGAAACTATTGAAAGCATTACCCTGGGTACTATAAATATTCTGGAAGCAATTAGATTCCTTAAAAGGCCTGTAAAAATTTACAATGCATGCTCCAGTGAATGCTTTGGTGATGTTGGGGATAGTGTTGCCGACGAGCAAACATCTTTTCGCCCTAAAAGCCCATATGCGTTAGCTAAAGCTGCTGCTTATTGGGCAACTGCAAACTATCGTGAAGCCTATTCTATTTTTACATGTTCCGGAATACTATTCAACCACGAATCTCCTCTACGTAAGTCAAGATTTGTTACTCAGAAAATTGTTAGAGCTGCATGTCGCATTGCACATGGTTCCGACGAACGTTTATATTTAGGCAATATTGATATTGTCAGAGACTGGGGATGGGCGCCCGAGTACGTTGAAGCGATGTATTTAATGCTTCAGCACAAATCGCCGGATGACTACATAATTGCAACGGGCAAGAGTTATTCGCTAACTGAATTCGTTGACTCTGCTTTTAAATACTTTAATTTGGATTGGCGCGATTATGTGAAACGGAAGGACACATTGTTAAGGCCTTCTGAAATTTTAAACAGCAGGTCCAACCCCAAAAAGGCCAGAGAAATACTTAAATGGCAGGCTAAATCCGACATGCACACCGTAGTCGCTATGATGATTGAGCAGAACTTGAAAACAGACTTTAAAAATTCTGATGCTTGATATCTTAATTGATTACCAAATATTTTCTCTTCAAGAGTTTGGCGGTATTTCACGATATTTCAGTGAAATCGCTTGGAGGATCGATCAACTGGAGTCTTGCCGGGTGACCTTATTTTGCCCGTTATATCGCAACAACTATTTAAAAAATAACTTTTCACGCTATAATGCCCGAGGCTTTTATATAAAAGACCTGCCGAGGACCGGCAGCATAATACGTATGCTCAATAAAGTGATTAACCATTTCTATGGAGCTGTAAAAAAATTCGATATAATTCATAAAACCTTCTTCTGGGACAAGAATCCAAAGGGCAGGGGAACCATTGTTACGGTCTATGACATGATCAATGAATTGTATCCGGAATTTTTCCCTGAAAATGATCCATTGCCAGCACTTAAAGCCGGATCTGTTCGAAATGCGGACGCAATCATATGTATTTCGCATAACACCAAACGGGACCTGCTGAACATTGTAGATATTGATCCGGAAAAAGTCTATGTAACCCAGCTGGGCTTCTCGACACTGCCGGAACCTGATAGTCGGCAAAATAAATCGTTATTTTCAAATTCATACTTGCTTTTTGTAGGAAAACGCAGCGGGCATAAAAATTTTAGCCAGATGATCAAGGGATTTTCCAGCTCAGAGAGACTATGCAAGGACTTCCAAATTGTATGTTTTGGTGATGTCGTTTTCTCGGCAGAAGAAAAAGCATTGCTCCACTCCTGTGGCATAAAACCAAATAAAATACATCATATTTCCGGCGATGACAAACTGCTATCGCTTGCTTATCGTGGGGCTGCAGCGTTCGTTTATCCTTCTATTTATGAAGGATTCGGGATTCCTCCCCTTGAAGCGATGTCTTGTGATTGCCCAGTAATATGCAGTCATGCGGGCTCGTTACCGGAAGTGGTAGGAGAATCGGCTGAATTATTTGATCCTAATGATGTTGACAGCATCCGATGCGCCCTTGAAAATGTTCTGTATTCTCCAGACAGGTCTTCTGAATTGATAAAAAAGGGAACCAGGCGGTATAAGCAGTTCACATGGGAGCGCTGTGCGAGGGAAACCAGTAGAGTCTATTCATCGATATAACGAAAAGTCATTCTTCCTGCAGGTATCTGACCAAAATAATTCGTTGATGTGGAAGCGAGTGCAATCTAATCAAATCATCCAATACACCAGGGAAAACGCTTTAGAATTTGAAGGAAAACCCCTGGTAAGCATTATCACAGCGGTGTTTAACGGTGAGAAGTTCCTGTCGCAAACCATCGAATCGATTCTCAACCAGACTTATAAGCATATTGAATTTATTATTATCGATGGCGAGTCAACGGATGGCACAACTGATATTATACGTAACTATCAAGATCATATAACCTGCTGGATAAGTGAACCTGATGAAGGAGTTTACGATGCCTGGAACAAGGGCGTCAACCTTGCGAAAGGCCAGTGGCTTGCGTTTGTCGGTGGTGATGACATCCTGAATCCTGATGCGGTTGAAAGCTATATCAACTTTATCCTGAAGTCCGGAGCACCTGACCTGGAATATGTTTCTTCCAAAGCGGAATTGGTCGACGATCAGCTGAATTTCCAACGAATCATCGGAAAGCCGTGGAAATGGAAAAACTTCCTTAAATTTAATAATCTCGTGCATGTTGGTTCATTTCACCATCAGCGTTTGTTTCAAAAATATGGCCGCTATGATTGTGGCTATCATATTGCGGGGGACTATGAGTTCTTAATGAGGCCCGGACAGCATCTGAACGCGGCCTTTATGGACATGGTAACCGTTAAAATGAGGTCTTCCGGTATCAGTCAAAATAAAAATGCCCTATATGAAACCATGCAGGTTAAGATCCACACCGGTGGTCGTGATAAGATGCTAAGTTTCCTGGAATTCTGCTATAGCCTCCTGAAATTTAGGTTAAAACGGTTTGTTGACCGTGTAATTAACTGAGACGATAAAATTGGGAAAAAGAAAAAAGATCGCCTGTGTAACTGGTGCAGCTGGAATGATTGGCGGCAAAATAGTTCAATGCTTACTGGATAAAGGATACATCGTTAGGGTTTTAAGCCGAAATAAAAAATGCCAGGACAACCGTGTGAAACATTTCAGGGGTGGGCTTGAAAATGAAAGCATACTGAGGGCATTCGTTATTGATGCTGATTTGTTGTTTCACTGTGCTGCCGAATTAGCAGATGAGAAAAAAATGTGGGAAGTGAATGTCTCTGGAACAGAAAAATTAATAAATGCGGTAAAAAACTCTAGGATAAAATTTTTCTCTTATTTAAGCAGCGCAGGCGTTGTCGGCCTGACTAATGTTAAATCAGTAGATGAAGATACACCATGCAACCCATTAACAACTTACGAAAAAACCAAGTTGGAAGCCGAAAAAATCGTTGCTAAAGGCATTGATGGATGTAAAACTGTAATCCTTCGACCCACCAATGTAATAGATGAAACCCGACCGGGAGCCCTTAGCCTTCCGATGAAACGATCATTAGGAAACTGGCTCAAGGTTTTTATTAAAGGGGGAGAATGTGCCCATATCATACATGCAGAAGATGTTGCTGAAGCTGCTACATTCTTTATTTCGCATCCATTCAAAACCCCTCGTTGTTTTTTTGTTTCCTGTGATCATGAACCATTGAATACCTTTGCTGGTCTCTGGTCTCTTTACGATGCAATTAAAAAGAAAAAACCTGTCCAATCTGTTCAGCCGGTAAAACACCTGCCGATATTCATCCCTTTTACCCTGCGACGACTGTCTCGGGGACACAGTAATAAAGGAGATGTTCGATATTCCTCAAAAAAATTACTTGCTGAAGGATTTAAATTTAAGCTCGGTCTCGAGGGAGCAGTTAAGAGGGTAATCAACGCCGAATCTTAAACCATGCGATGCGAGTACTAAATGTAAATATGTCACTTGATCCGGTAAGCGGAGGCGGAACTGCTGAAAGAACTTTTCAGATCAGTCGTTTCTTAGCAAAAGCCGGGCTTCAATGTGACGTGTTAACAATGAGCTTAAATTTATCTGATGAGCGTATCGAACAGTTAAAGAGTATAAAATTGATAGCTTTGGAATGCCTGGTAGAGCGATACTACATTCCTAAATTATCACAGCAAACCATTAAAGATGCGGTGGCCAATGCAGATATTATCCATTTAATGAACCATTGGACCATACTCAACGCACTGGTATATCGTTCAGTCAGAAAACAAAACAAACCATATGTCGTTTGCCCAGCCGGTGCGTTACCGTTGTTCGGTAGATCACAAAAATTTAAATACCTGTATAACAGGTTTATCGGCAATCATATTATATCCGATGCCAATGGTCATATTGCCATAGGCGTCAATGAAATCAGTCATTTTGAGAAATACGGCGTTGAACCGGAAAAAGTGTCACTCATTCCAAATGGTATTGACCCCGAAGATTTCAAAACGAGTGATGTCGATCATTTCCGTCGAAAATTTGGACTAAATGACAGTCCGTTTATTTTATTTATCGGACGGTTAAATCCTATAAAGGGCCCGGACCTGCTTTTACATGCATTCGAAAAAACAAGCAAAGTATTTAACGATTGTCACCTGGTTTTTGCCGGGCCTGACGGTGGAATGCTCAGTGAACTCAAAGAAAAATCTAAAAAAACGAAAATTAAAAATCGGGTTCATTTTACGGGATACTTGGGAGGAGAGGAGAAATCAAGTGCATATGGTGCGGCGAGTTTACTTGCTATTCCTTCCAGACAGGAGGCCATGTCCATTGTGGTGCTGGAAGCCGGTATTATGGGCGCGCCCGTATTGCTGACGGATCAATGCGGCTTTGATGAGGTGGAACAAATAGGAGGAGGGAAGGTTGTAACTGCCACTGTTGAAGGACTACAACATGGCCTTGTCAAAATATTAAAAAATCCTGACAAATTAAAAACCATGGGCTCAAATCTTAAAAAACATGTAATGGATCATTATACCTGGGAAAAAATTATCAACAAATATATAGACCTGTATAATCAAATACTTAGTAAAAAGGTCCTGTCCAATGGGAAATAGACAAACATTGTGGAGAAAGCTAAACCAAAAGATGTAATAATTTTTCCACACTGATCACCCAGGTATTATGATCATACTTTTTTAATACCCCTCTTTTATCAACCAGCTGAATCCCAAGTGTGGTATAAGGGCGCAGCCACTTCATGCGATTTTTAAGGGTGCTGGAAAGTGAAGTTTCTTTTGATTTTACCTCAACAGCAAGAACCGGTATGTTGTCGCGGGTTACCAGGAAATCTATCTCCTTTTTATCGATTGTTCGAATATAATGAAGCCGGTAGTTGCCGTAACCCATGTCTGTCAGAGCGAAACAGGTTCGATGGAGATAAGAGGCAACCAGATTTTCCAATTTCGCTGCATCCGGCAAGACATAGTACCAGTTTTGAAAATACCATTTTTTTTCTTTTCTTAAAGCCCTTGCAACCTTTTTCGTCCACGGTGGAACCGGAAACAGAATGTACAACCTGTTCAACTGTTCAAGCCAGCTTTTTACTGTTGTGTGTGCAACTTCGAGCTCTCTGGCAAGATTGGCCATGGAAAGCGGTGATGCAACCCTTGATGGCATCAAAAAAATGAGATTTTCCACCTTGTCAAGTTCAACAACTCGGCTGGTGTCTTTGAGGTCTTCCCTTACGATTAAACTGATATAATCCTGGTGCCATTTTCGACAAAATCGATCGTTTTGTTTAAGAAAAGGTTCAGGGAAAGGACCATATTTTAAAAGAGATTCGAAGGCTTTTTCGGTTTCGCGGGAAAGTGGGGCGGAAACATGACTTTTAAAGAGCATTAATACTTTATCAATATTTTCTTCTTTTAAGAAGCAGGTTTCACAAATATCCTGAGTCACTTCACCTATGCTTAAAGGCATCATGTGGAAAAGGTTGTACCTTCCGACAAGCGAGTCTCCGGATTGTCGGAAAAGGTCAAGGCGAGCGCTACCTGTGATTAAGAATCTGAACTCTTCTCCAAAAATGTCATAGACTCCCTTAAGAATATCACGCCAGCGATTTCGCTTATGTATTTCATCAAAAACGATCCATGGGTCATTTATTCCCAGAGATCTGGCAGGTGATTCAAAAAATCGGCTATCTGACAGATATGCCTGTCTGGTAGCAATGTCATCCCAATTGTAATAGAGTGAATTACAACGATTATTTTTCAACCAGTGCTTTGCAAGCATGGTTTTACCCACCTGTCTTGGCCCGGCAAGAAAAACCATATGTCTTGAGGTTAAATTTTCATCAAACGCATAGCCTTCAACCATTCTTGGTATATAAATATTTGATTCCATGTCGTCATATTATCGCGATAAAATGAGTGTGTCAAATCATAAAATCGAATTGATCTTTCTTTGTCCTTAATTTTAACTACAGCCAATCGGGAGATACTCCTTAATTTTGAACTTTGTAAAAAGCTATCAAAATATCCGATTGTCGACATATATTCCTACCGGGCGTGTATTGACAATGGATATTATTCGAGGAATTGCAATCATTTTCATGACTGTTTATCATCAAGGGCTTGTATATTCCTTGGATGGTAGGGCCAATCATGTGTCCTATTTTTTGGGTTATCTGGCAGCCCCCTTTTTTCTGGCAGTATCCGGAGGTGCGTTGTGGTATCATGAGCGCCATTATCGATGGCCGATAAAAATGATTGTTCACGGAATCACATTATTCCTGTTTGCCTGGATGGTTGATGTTATCGCACATCAGCGTTTTAACATCGATTGGGATATTTTTCAACTGATCGGAATCGGATATGCGATCATTGGTGCATTCAATATTTTGGGAAATAACACTCGAAAATATTTTGCTTTAGCTATTTTAATCGGTTTGTGGGCAGTATTTCCCAATTTACGTCCGGATAAGGGAGTTTTTGCGATTTGGCCCTACGGTATGTTTTTTCTGGCAGGATATTTTTTTACGATATATGCGAAAAGTCGATTGAATTCGGCATATTTAACAACTTTGCTCGTTTTTTGCATGATTTTATATGTTTCATACTGGATATATGTGGGATTGCTGCCCCATATTATCGCGTTAGAAGGAATATTTTTTGCCATATGTCTCTGTCTGCTTTTATGGTCTTTGGGTTTTGTGCTGGAATATAAAAAAGCGCTCAATCGTTCGTTTTTCTCGTTATTATTAAGATACGGGACGTATCCGTTAACACTTTACTATTGCCAGCAAACAATTGCCCTTTTTTGCATCAAATATCAAATACATTTAAATTTATTCCCTTTAAAAACGATCAACTGGATTTGCCAGGCGTCGTTATTATTAATAGTAATGCTTTTTATCACATATATTCTCGACCACTATAAATTCTTCAGTATTGAATGGTGGCTGAGAAAGATGGAAAATACTGTTTTAAATCGTTTGCCTAATCGTGAACCATCTTCTATCCTTGTAAAATCAGGAACAAACCACTCCTAAAAGAATTTGACAAAACAATTTTCACCACAGAGCCACTGAGATCACAGAGTTTATTCTTGGTTTTGTTTTCCTGTGAAAAGCTTTAATGGACCAAATAAAAATTACCTGCTGTAAGTATATGGGTAGAAATAAGGATAATGAAAAACAGCAATAAATCGATGAATTATTTATTTCCGATTTCATACATGTCAATCACACAGGCAATGACTGCCATGGTAATCGGGCTGGCTGTATTGGGAAAACCGGAAATGGCAGCAGAAATTTCGGTGGTTCATGGCGCCACCCTGGCCACTTTTTATGCATTTTCAGCCAATTTTCGTAATATGATCCTTTACGGTGAAGGTCAAATTTCAGTGCCGATTATTTTGTTTTCCAGAATCGTCATTTTAATTCCCTTGGCAATCATCGCATTTATTTTGTGTGTTTATCTGGCCGGAATTAATAGCGCTATTGCATCTGTTCTTATCATCAGGCGCTGTGTTGAATGGATAAACGAAGTACATCTATGTGAAACCGAAGTAAAAAAAGATGATCGCTTTGCATTGATGTTTTTAATTTTACAAAGCGTATTGCTCATAGCCGCATTGGGGCTGAGCTTAAAAAATGAAACCTACACGTTAGCAGGGCTGGCTCTATGGGCAGTTCTGCCTATTTTACCCAGCCTGCGCTTTGTCATATCAAAGAAAATTCCGCCGATTACAGAGTTCAAGAAATTATTACCCATTTTGTTGCCGCATTTTGGTTCTACGGCAATTATCGGGTTTTCGTTCTATGTGTTTCGCCTCATCATTTTTTTGATTGCCGGCAAAACAGTTGCCGGGGATCTGTTTGCTGCCATTGCGGTGGGGAGCTTTATGGGTTCCATTTTTGCCAATGTGGTTGGACCGAGTATTGCACTGCATGAAGTTCGAACCAATGATAAATATTCACCGTTATATGTCAAAGCCGTACTTTACATGTTGCTGTTTTTGGGATTTGCCTTGGTGATCGCCGGCTTTACCCGCCTTTCTTTACTTGAAGCAACCGGGAAAAATTATTTTTTTTGGATGACGGCCGGATTTTCTCTTGTTGGCGGGGTGATTATGGTAAAAGCCCAGACCATAAAGCTTGTGTTGCTTAAGTATTATGAAGAGATGGATATATTCGGACCCGATATGCTCATCCACATTTTGCTTATTGCATCTGTTCCATGTTTGTACTTTGTCCGTGGAGTTGAGGCATTATCCGTCCTGTACCTGTTGAATGCCGTTTTATCTTATATGTTCTATTTCAGTGCGAAACGTTATTTGAAAAAAAAGGATCAAACCAAACTGTTTGGTGTGTCAGATACAGTCATTCGATTTTGCATCGCTTTTTTCTTGTTTTTCCCGTTATTTTTTCAGTTATCCGGACGGATTTTTCACAGCCATCAACTGGTGCTGGATTCCGGCGGCATAATTTTTCAACTACCATTACCCATTTCAATTATTGGCTGCTATTTCGGATTGCTGTTCATCGGGCGTTATAAAAAGGCGTATCTGTCCCTGACTGTTATTTTTTTACTATTTATTCTTATGGTTTTGACGTCGATTATTACCGCCGATCGCCAAATTGTTGATGAACGCTACAAACTGCTTTTGCTTTTTCAGTATATGCTGCCTGTTTTTGGGTTGGTTTTGGGGCAGTTGTTTGAAAATGGAATGCAGGAAAGAAAAACGATAGAAAAAGCATTTTTAGTAACAGTGATCTGTATTGTCCCTCTACAACTGCTTCTAACCAGGCTGGGCGGAATGAAACTGTTGACTCACAATATGCTTGTTTTTAGTATTTACCAGCATCATCAATATGTTACACTCGCAATGATTTGTGGCTTTCTTATATCCTTATGGGCCCTGTGGGAAATTCATCATTACCGAAAGATCTTAATCTTTATGGCACCTCTGATATGCGTATATTCGGTTGCCGGCTTTTCAATGCTGGCACTGTTTCTGGCTATTGCCGGGCTTTCGCTTTTTGCGGCCTACATGTTTTTAAATTATCGCAATAAGACAATCGTAGTGGTCTGGGCATGTTCTTTAATTATCGCAGTAACATATTTTTCAAGCAGTTGGGGACCACACGGGTTTAAAAAATACAACTTTCTAAAGGAAACCAGAAGCAGGATATTATCTAAAAGCAAACCGATCCATTCGAATAAAATCATGCCGAGCGGTCTGCAAAGGCGTTTCGAGGATTGGAATTTATACGGAAAAGCTATCATAGCTAACGGTAGCAAATTTTTATGGGGTCATGCAAAACCTTTTGATCGAGCTGTCACGACGAGTGCGCATAATTATTACCTTGACTTTTTGTATAATTTCGGAGCCGTTGCTTTACTGCCGATATTGTTTCTGATTGGATATTCAGTTCAGCTTGCTTGGAAACACCGCCAGACGATTATACGGTCAGAAAGGCTTTTAGGCTTATGTGTGGTTGTTTTTTTTATGCTACTGGTCGATAACAATTTTAAAGTTACGTTGAGGCAGCCTTATTCCGGGATTATGGTATTTTTTCTGTGGGGCGTGTTGCTTACCAGATTGCAGTGCTTGAAAAAAGCGACGCCAAGCAGATAAATTGATCAGCGATTCAAAAATTGAACGCTTAAACTCCAGGAATTATAAATGAGTACCTCTTTCTGCCACAACCTGGCAAAAAAATATATTGCCGTTACATCTTCCGGATTTTTAAAGTTTGGCATAGCATTTTTGCTTTTTTTCCCGATATTCTTTAATCTCTCAGGGCATATTTATCGCACCCGAAAGGCGCTTTTGGATTCCGGCGGTGATTTAATGATTTTGCCTCTGCCGATATCTATCATCGGCTGCTATCTTGGGATTCTGCTTTTAGGCCATTTTAAATCAGCCAAACAGTCGCTTTATCTAATAGCCTTAACTTTTGTTTTGATAGTGTTTTCGGCCTTAATAAACAGCCAGGGCCATATATTTCATGAGCGACAAAAATTACTTCTAATGGTTCAGTATATGCTGCCTCTTTTTGCCATTGTTTTAGGACAGACCTTTGAGGCTAGTGGTAGCGGAAAGGATACATATATCAAGGCCATATTTTTAGTTTTAATTTTGATTGTTCCGATCCAGTTACTGTACACGTGGTACATTGGTGGAAAATACTACACCACTCAGTTCCATTCTTTAGTATTTACCAGAGTCATCAGTACGTTGTTTTGATGATGGTAAATGGATATTTGTTAACATTTGTATGCTTGTGGGAGAATAGACATTATCGACGTTTATTTTATTTCTTATCTCCGCTTATCGGTATTTATACCGTTGCTTCTTTTTCATTACTATCTATTTTTTTATTATTTGCAGGGCTTTTCATCATTACAATTCGGAAGTTTTTAAAAACAGGCGAAAAGTCATTATGGCTGTTGTACTTGGTTGTGGGTTTTGTCTCTATTTTTTATGTTTCCTATTGTACGGAGACATGGGCGTACCGTACAAAATTCAATTTGAATAAAAAATTGTCCCTTGCAAGGGGCGTCCATGCGAGTGTACCTAAAAATTTCATCGATCGATACGGTGATTGGAAATTGTATAGCAGTAAGATTATCGAAAATTCGCATACGCTTCTATTCGGTCACGAAAGACCGCCCGAGAGGTCTGTCACCACCAGTGCGCATAATTATTATCTTGACTTTGTATATAACTTCGGTTTTTTGGCTCTGTTACCTTTATTGTTTCTCATTGGTTATTCGTTGTACCTGGCATTCAAATTCAGAGATCATATCATTCACTCAGAGCGACTTTTGGGATTATGCATGATTGTTTTTTTCCTGGTACTGGTGGATAATAATTTTAAAGTGACGTTGCGCCAGCCTTACCCTGGAATTTTGACTTTTTTTCTGTGGGGGGTGTTGCTAAGCCGGCTGCTCAGCCTGGAAAAAGATAAGGGTTATCAGAATTGAAAAATACAGTACCGATCATTTCAATATCGATTGTGAGCCACAACCAGGGATTGCTCATAGCAGAATTGCTGTCTGACCTGGAAAAACACTGCGCAAAACAAATCGAAGTTATTTTAACCATAAACACCAAGGAAAACTTACCATTTACCGAAAGTGATTTCAGCTTTCCAGTGTGTTTTATTCAAAACAAAGAAAAAAAGGGATTTGGCACAAATCATAACCAGGCGTTTGAACATGCAAAAGGGAATTTTTTTTGTGTGCTGAATCCGGATATTCGTTTAAATACCAATCCGTTTCCTGCGCTTATCGGTTGTTTTGAAGATAAGACGGTTGGATTGACTGCCCCTCTGATTAAGGACGAAAATGGAAAAATTGCCGAAAACGCGCGCAAATTTCCCACCCTTTTTATCCTTTTTAAGAAGCTGTTACATCTAAAGAAAAAGTATGACTATTCCATCGGATCAGAAATTTTTTCACCGGATTGGGTTGGAGGAATGTTCATGCTGTTTCCCTGCAAAGCTTTCCAGCAAATCGGCGGGTTTGATGAAAAGTATTTTCTTTATTATGAAGATGTTGATTTGTGTGCCCGCCTTACGTTTTATGGTTATAAAATAATCCATTACCCATTTGTCTCAGCGATTCATAAAGCGCGTTACGACAGTCATCACAATATTCGATATCTAATATGGCATATTTTTAGCATTATACGATTTTTTACATCCAACGCATATTTAAAAACTGTTTTAAATAAATTCTGCATATGGAGAAATAAATCAGTTGGATAGACAAGAACTTTGCGAAACAGAAATTTTGCTTGAAATCTTCACTTTTTACTTTGTATCCTGTTTAAACATGAAAAAAATTTAACAGGGTAGAAAAAAATTGCCATTCTTAAAAGTTTCAGCTCGAAAGGTCGGTATGAAGTGAAAGTGTTGATTGTGACCCAATATTTCTGGCCGGAAAATTTTCGCATTAATGATCTGGTGTTGGGTTTGAAGGATAGGGGCCATGACGTTAAGGTTTTGACAGGCATACCCAATTATCCGGGCGGTCGGTTTTTTACCGGTTATCAGTTCTTTGGGCCATTATTTGAAACGTATAAAGATATTCCGCTCTTTAGAATCCCTATTATTCCCCGGGGAAATGGAAGCCGAATCCGACTGGTGATGAATTATTTTTCGTTTGTTTTTTTTGCCTGCCTCTTAGGTCCTCTTCGCAGACTGGGTGCCATTGACCTGATTTTTATTTATGAACCCTCTCCAATTACCGTATGCCTGCCCGCGCTTTTATTGAAAAAGCTAAAATCTGCCCCGGTCATGTTCTGGATGCAGGATCTTTGGCCGCAAAGCCTTTCGGCCACCGGTGCCATCCGTTCAAAAAAAATTCTGAAAATGGTGGACATCCTGGTCAGATTTATTTATCGGGGATGTGATCGGATTCTTATACAATCACGTACATTTAGCGAACCGGTAACACACCAGGGCGGGAATCCAAAACGTATTTTATATTTCCCCAACAGCGCAGAGGCACTTTATAAACCGTTAAAACCGGAATCAAATGCCCCTGAACGTGGCTTGATGCCTGAAGGGTTCTGTGTCACTTTTGCGGGAAATATCGGTGCTGCACAGGATTTTGCTACTATTTTAAACGCAGCAGAACTGCTTAAAGATCGGACTGAAATTAACTGGGTCATTATCGGTGACGGCCGAATGTTTGCCTGGGTCCAAAGACAGGTCATTGAACGAGGTTTAAGCAAAACTGTACATTTATTAGGCCGATATCCGGCAGAAACAATGCCCCGGTTTTTTGCCCTGTCAGATGCTTTGTTGGTTACCCTTAAAAAGAAACCGATATTTTCACTCACCATACCTTCTAAAGTACAATCCTATCTTGCCTGCGGTAAACCCATAATAGCGGCTCTGGATGGGGAAGGGGCAAGGGTGGTTGATGAGGCCGGTGCAGGGATGTCCTGTTCGGCCGAAAACCCGAAAGCATTGGCGGAAACGATTTTGAAGTTGTATAATCTGTCCGAAAGACAGCGGGAGGAAATGGGGAAGAAGGGAAGAAGTTACTTTAAAGAGCATTTTGAACGGGAGATGCTGATTGATCGGCTGGATGGGTGGATGAAAGAACTGGTCACACCAAGCCACTAAGGCACAAAGAAAAGAAGTTAATGGATAAAGATGGAATAATGACTGAAAACGAAATAGCTAAGGAGATTGTTGATGCTGCCTATAAGGTACACACAACTCTTGGACCCGGATTGCTGGAATCGGTTTATGAGACTGTTTTGGCGTATGAATTGGAAAAGAGAGATCTAAAAGTGGTTCGTCAACAATCATTGCCAGTCATTTATGAGTCAATAAAATTTGAAGAAGGATTTAGAACAGATATAATTGTTGAAAATAAAGTCATCATTGAACTAAAATCGGTTGAAACAACAGCCCCGGTACACAAGAAACAATTACTAACATATTTAAGACTTTCCGGCTTAAAGTTAGGACTTTTAATCAATTTTGGGTCTCACCTGATCAAAGATGGCATTACAAGGATTATTAACGGTGATCTAAATAATTAAAAAACCTTTGTGTCTTTGTGACTTTGTGTGAAAAAATAAGAGGACTGTATGCGTATTTTAATTCTCGGCGGTGACGGCATGCTGGGTCACCAGCTTTTCAAACACTTAAAGACGAATCATGATGTTCGGGTGACGCTACGTCAGGATCTGGCTGCATATCAAAAGTTCAAACTGTTTAATACTGAAGATACCTATACCGGCATCGATGTTCGGTCTCCCATCAAGCTTGCAGGGGTAATCACCGATTTTCATCCTGAGGTGGTGGTCAATGCCATCGGTATCGTTAAACAATTACCGGAAGCCAGTCAGAGCATCCCCAGCATTGAAATAAATGCCCTGTTTCCCCATCGACTGGCACTCTTGTGTAAAGATATCAGCGCTAGGATGATTCATTTGAGTACCGATTGTGTTTTTTCCGGAAATAAAGGAAACTATAACGAATCAGATACATACGATCCGGATGATTTGTACGGCCGAACCAAGTTTCTGGGTGAAGTAACCGAAAAACATTGCCTGACGTTGCGAACATCAATGATCGGATCAGAGCTTTCTCGCAAGAAAAACCTGCTGGAATGGTTCCTGGCTCAAAGAAACACCGTACAGGGTTATAAAAAGGTTATTTTTTCAGGCTTTACCACATTGGAATTAAGCCGGGTGATAGAAAATATGATTTTAAATTACCCCGAAGCAAACGGTGTGTACCATGTTTCCAGCGAACCGATCAGCAAGTTTGATCTGTTATGCCTGATTAAAAAAGGGTTAAAGCTGCCCGTTGAAATCATTCCGGATGAATCTTTTATTTGTGATCGAAGTCTTGATTCCACCAAATTTCGCCGGGAATTTGATTATCATCCTCCAAGCTGGGAAGAAATGGTAAGTGAACTGTGTGAGGATTTAGCATAGCCGTTTATGGCATGAAACTTGAAATCTGAAATTCAACAGAGACGAATACGAGTTAGAGGAGATCATTCATGATTTTTGAAGGAAAAATAATTTTAGTCACCGGCGGCACGGGTTCCATGGGAAAGACGTTTGTTCGCCGGGTATTAACCGGTGAACTGGGAACGCCCAAAAAGGTCATTGTATTTTCCAGGGATGAAGCCAAGCAGCATGACATGCGCATGTCTTACCTGAATAAAATTGTAGCCACCGATGAAGTGATTTACCGAAATTTCATGAGCACGCTTGAGTTTAGAATCGGTGATGTGCGCAGTTATGCTGATGTCTGCTCAGCCGTAAAACCTGCCGATATTGTAGTCAATGCCGCTGCGCTGAAACAGGTTCCTGCCTGTGAGTATTTTCCCACCCAGGCAGTTTTAACCAACTGCATGGGTGCGGCGAATATTGTACGCGCAATTAGAGAAAACAGCTATCCGGTTGATACGGTTATGGCAATCAGCACTGACAAAGCGTGCAAGCCGATAAACGTCATGGGGATGACCAAATCGATCCAGGAACGAATCGTTACCTCGGCAAATATCATCAACCCAAAAACCCGTTTTATTTGTGTGCGTTACGGCAATGTTCTCGCTTCACGGGGTTCGGTTATCCCGCTGTTTCATGATCAGATCAGAAATGGCGGCCCGGTGACGCTGACTGTTCCGGATATGACACGCTTTCTTTTAAGCCTGGACCAGGCGGTTGATACAGTCTTCACTGCGTTGCGTGAGGCAAAACGGGGTGAAACCTATGTTCCCAGGGCCCCCTCGGCCACGGTGATAAACATGGCAAAAGCGTTGATCGGCGATAGAAACATAGAGATAAAAGTGACCGGCATCCGCCCCGGAGAAAAAATGCATGAAATAATGGTTTCAGAAGAAGAGGCCAATCATTGTGTGAAACGCGGGGATTATTTTTCTATTTTACCTATGCTGCCGGAACTGCTGGATGACAGTGCAAAAGAACCCAATGCACTTGACTCAGAATTCAGTTCAGCGGATACGCTTCTTGGCTTTGAAGACACCATTGATTTGCTGAAAAAAAATAAGTTGATGGTTGAGGATGTTGAATCAAATAATGGGGAACTGCTCCGCTAATTTTGATGGCGTCGTAAAAAGTCGCATCTACTGCGTTGCAGCGGTTTTTCAGACACTCAGCATACTACAGGTATTGCATCGTCCCTGAAAAACAACTGCGCCTTGTATATGGAACTTTCTACTTAGCACCACAAGGGCATTTCCTGCGGGCACCATCGGTGATACTCTTTAAGAGACCGACAATTTTTAACCACGGATCTTTCTATAAATACAGTGTGTTGTTGGTAATAAAGTAGAGGACACTCTCATCCAAAAAAGGTAATAAATAATGACAATAAAGGTTATGACCATTGTGGGGACAAGGCCTGAATTAATCAAGCTTTGCCGGGTGATCAACGAGCTGGACCTGCACACGGATCATGTTCTGGCTCACACCGGGCAGAATTTTGATTTTGAGCTCAACGAAATATTCTTCAAGGATCTTAAAATACGCAAACCGGATCATTTCCTTGATGCGGCAGGAAAAACAGCCGCGGAAACCATCGGAAATGTGATTGCAAATTCAGATAAGGTGATGGCGTTGGAAAAACCGGATGCCATGCTGCTGCTGGGTGATACCAACAGCTGCCTGGCCGTTATTTCAGCCAAACGTCGAAAGATACCGATATTTCACATGGAAGCCGGAAACCGCTGTTTCGATCAAAGGGTACCGGAGGAAATCAACCGTAAAATTGTGGACCACACCAGTGACATTAACCTGACCTACACTGAACATGCCCGCCGATATCTTATGATGGAAGGCTTGAAACCTGAAACCATCATAAAAACCGGCTCGCCCATGAAAGAGGTGCTGAACCATTACACACCCCAAATTGAAAAGTCAGAGGCTCTTAAGCGACTTAAAGTGGAATCCGGCCAGTACATCGTGGTGAGTGCCCACAGGGAGGAAAATGTTGATCTGGAAAATAACTTTGGAGATCTGCTGGAATCGTTAAATTCAATTGCCGGGAAATATGACAGGCCTGTCATTGTTTCCACCCATCCCCGAACCCGAAAAAAACTTGAGGAACATGTGGGTTTTAAAGCGGACGGGCGTATTCAATTTCTAAAACCACTGGGATTTTTTGACTACGTCAAGCTACAGATGAACGCTTTTTGTGTGGTTTCAGACAGCGGTACAATTACCGAAGAGTCTTCCATTTTAGATTTCCCGGCGGTCACCATTAGACAGGCCCATGAACGCCCGGAAGGAATGGATGAGGGGACTTTGATTATGTGCGGCCTAAAATCCGACAGGATTATCGAGTCCATTGACATCGTGAGGTCGCATTATCTGAAAAACCAGCGGCAATTTAGGCTGGTTAACGACTATGACTCGGACAATGTTTCCAAGAAGGTGTTGCGCATCATCATGAGTTACACCGATTATGTGAATCGAACAGTCTGGCACCTGGTATAATAGGACACAGATAAACACAGATTTACAGGATAAAAAATATAAGCTTCCGCTTATAGCTTAACAATATGTCAGGAATAAAAAAAATACTGGTTACAGGCGCCGGCGGTTTTATCGGACGTGCACTGTGCACCAGAATGTCAGCTGAGGGTTGGCATGTCCGTGGAACGGTCAGGTCTGAAAAAGATATCAACCGGTTGCCGGAAGGTATCGAGGCTGTTTCAATCGGATCAATCGATGCGGATACCAGGTGGGATGATGCCCTAAGAGACATTGATACGGTTGTTCATCTGGCCGCACGGGTGCACGTGATGGATGACACTGCCGTAAACCGCCTTGAGGCGTTCAGAAAAATGAACGTGGTAGCGACCAAACATTTTGCTCAATCAGCATCATCTGCCGGTGTGAGACGGTTTATATTTATGAGTTCAATCAAAGTAAATGGTGAGGGGAGGGAAACTGCATACACCGAAGATGATGAAGAAGCGCCTGAAGATCCCTATGGGGTGAGCAAATGGGAGGCAGAGCAGCAATTACGAAAGATAGCTGATATGTCCGGTCTGGAAACGGTCATACTAAGGCCGCCTTTAGTATATGGGCCAGGAGTAAAAGCTAATTTTCTGCGACTTGTAAGTCTGGTAAAATTCGGAATTCCGCTTCCGTTTGGATGTATAAAAAATCGCCGGAGCCTGATATATATTGGTAATCTTATTGATACAATTATAACTTGCATGACTAATACTGATGCGGCTGGCAAGACCTATCTTGTAAGCGATGGGGAAGATGTATCCACGCCTGAACTGATCCGTAGGATTGGAGCTGCTTCAGGACGGCGAACATTATTGCTGCCGGTTCCGGTCTGGATTATAAGAATGGCTGGAAGGATTTCTGGCAAGCATGATGAGGTTGAAAGGCTTGTTGGATCGTTAACGGTTGATATCTCTAAAATTTACAGGGAATTGGAGTGGGAGCCTCCTTATTCAATGGAACATGGACTCAGAGAAACTTTAAAATGGTATCAAAAAGCAGGATAGCTTTTAGACTTAAACTTCTCTTAATTAATCCAGCGCGAAAAACTAATCAAAAAATATTTGGTTGACATTTCATTAAATTATCTTTATTAATAAGATTATGATATATCAAGATCTTGTTTCATCAATAAACGCACCCTTTTTTTCAAAAAATGATATCTTGCTTGCAGGAGCAAAGGTATACGATTATCAGTTAACCCGCTGGTCACAAAAGGGTTATATAATAAAATTAAAAAATGGAATATATGCTTTCAGCAAAGATTATGAAAGAATCAATGGTAACGAAGTTGCTTCCTTGATTTACCAGCCCAGCTATTTAAGCCTGGAAAGCGCACTTTCGTTTTATGGTTTTATTCCCGAAATAGTTTATGCTTATGTCAGTTTAACCGGCAAAACTAACAGGAAATTTACTAATAAATTTGGTAACTTTATCTATCGGCATATAAAGAGTGAGCTTTTTTGGGGATACCGCGAAGTTAAAACAGAAAGCTGGTGGTATCTTATTGCAGAACCGGAAAAAGCAGTTCTCGATTATCTGTATTTAAACCTGGCAAAAATTAATAGCTTGACTGATTTTGAAAACGTAAGATTTAATTATGATATGCTAGAAAAGACTCTGGATAAAGAAAAATTTATAAGGTATTTGCAGGCATTTGGAATAAAAAAAATGGAAAGGTGGGCGGCTAAATGCTTACATTAGAGCAAATATCAGAGTATTTTCCGAAAGAAATACTTAAAAGAAATCCGCACGGAGCCCTGGTTGAATACCTGCAATATGAACTATTAGATTCTTTGTATAAAAATAAGGAAGCCATTTACCTTAGTTTTATCGGAGGCACAGCCATCAGGATTTTGCAGCAGAGCCACCGTTTTTCTGAAGATCTTGATTTTGATAATTTTGGCCTTTCATTTGAACAGTTCGATTCTTTAATGAAAAAATCATGCCGGGATATGGAGATAAAAGGATTTCTTATTGAGCATAGAATAGTCGAGCGAAGTGCATATCATTGCTATATACGATTTCCTGAAATCCTGCATAAAGCAGGAATAACCAGCGATATGGGAAAAAAAATATTAATAAGGATAGATATGGAAGCTAAAGAAAAATTGTATAACCCTCAGAAATTTCTGCTAAATAAATTTGCAGTTTACAGACAAATTCTGACAGCGCCTGTTTCAGTACTTTTATCCCAGAAAATGTTCGCGGTATTACAAAGAAAACGTGAAAAAGGTCGTGACTTATATGACGTGTCCTTTTTATTGGGCATAACTGGACCTGATTTCTCTTATATTGATAAATATTTTGCTGCCGATAGAACAAATTTCTTAAAGATATTTAAAGATAGAGTAGACAATCTGGATCTAAAATATTTAGCCAAGGATGTTGAGCCATTTTTATTTTCCAATGAACAAAAAGAAAGAATATTAAGCTTTAGGGAATATTGGCGACAACGGAGTATATCTATCTAATATTATTTAATATCAATTAGTTAACTAGTTTTATAGTTCTGCAGAATGAAACGAATATTTGATATTTTTCTAGCTATAGTCGTTATAATTATCTCAACCCTACCCATGTTAGCAATAGCCTTCTTAATAAAGATTACTTCCAAAGGTTCTATACTCTACTGGTCGAACAGGGTTGGAAAAAACAATAAGATTTTCCGGATGCCAAAGTTCAGGACAATGAAGGCGGATACGCCTGCCATGGCGACACACCTTATGAAAAATCCGGAACAGTACTGCACGCCTGTAGGAACATTTCTGCGTAAAACAAGCCTGGATGAACTGCCGCAACTTTATAGTGTTCTCAAGGGAGATATGAGCTTTGTGGGGCCACGACCGGCACTTTTTAATCAGGATGACCTGATTGAGCTGAGAACCAAAAAAGGAATCCATCACCTTATTCCCGGCATTACCGGTTGGGCACAGATTAATGGCAGGGATGACCTCCCTATTCCACAAAAGGTTGACCTGGATGAGTTTTATCTTAGACATCACTCTTTTATGTTTGATTTGAAAACAATTTTTCTGACTTTTTTCAGTGTGTTGTGGAGTAGGGGGGTGCAACATTGATGGCTAAGTAAAAAATCTCATCTACTGCGTTGTAGCGTTTTTTCAGGACCTCAACATACTATTTGTATAGTCTCGTTCCTGAAAAAGCACTACGCCTTGCATATGAACTTTTTTACTTAGCCATCAGACACTTAATTAACTTTTTTTTTACAAAACCGTCTAAATCGCAATTAATTATATACATATTATCTATTTGATGGTGAAATGAAATTTAAGCAATTTTATAAAAATTTTTTGATCATATTACTGGTGGATATGCTGCTTCTGGCGGCATCATTGATCGGAGCTCACCTGATCCGTTTTGAATTCAGTATTCCTGTGAATTTCATGAAATCACTGATACGAATACTGCCCTGGGCTTTGCTGGTAAAATTAATCTGTTTTTACATGTTTAATCTGTATCGGGGGATGTGGCGCTACACCAGCATTTCCGATCTATTCAATGTCATCAAGGCATCCACTGTTAGTACCTTGCTTGTTGTTTTTTTTGTTTTGTTTAAATCCGGATTTATCGGATACTCGCGTTCGGTATTTCTCATTGACTGGTGTTTAACTGTTTTTTTTATTGCCGGGTTTCGCCTGGGCGTGAGGATGTTTTATGAGCAATTCAGCAAAGATCAGCCGTCACCTTCTGATTTTCTCACCGCATTCAGAGTTTTCGCGCACAGAAAAAAAGACAGCAAAAATCTGATTATCATTGGGGCAGGGAATTGCGGTGAAAAGATTTTTCGCGAGATACACAACAACAAAGAATTACAATACAACGTGGTCGGTTTTCTCGATGACAGTAAAAATAAAATCGGCAGAACCATTCATGGCATACCCGTACTCGGCCGTATAGATGATATCATCGTTTTAACCAAAAAGGTAAAGGCCAACGAAGCTCTGATTGCTATTCCTTCAGCACGTGGACGGCAAATGCGCAGGATCGTTGAGCTCTGTAAATCAAGTGCCATCCCGTTTAAAACAGTACCCGGTTACGGGGAGCTGATTAATGGTCGGGTGACGGTTAATGCCATTCGAGAAGTGGCTTACCGGGATCTTTTGGGCCGCGAAATGGTCAAACTTGATGAAAAACAAATCGGTGCGTATCTCGCGGGACAAAATGTGCTGGTAACCGGAGCGGGCGGGTCTATCGGTTCTGAACTATGCAGGCAGATCTGCCGGTTTAAGCCCGGTTCTATTTTATTATTTGAAAGAGCGGAAAGCCCTTTATACGAAATCGAGCTTGAACTCAAAAAAAATTTTGCTGACATCAAGGTGGTACCTATTCTGGCAGACATTCAACATAAATTGCAAATCGAAAAGGTTTTTCATCAATACGAACCTCAAACTGTTTTCCATGCGGCGGCATATAAACACGTCCCCATGCTGGAGCTGCAGCCCTGGAAAGCTTTGGAGAATAATATCCAGGGAACGGCAAACCTGCTTGAAATTGTAACAAAATTTAACATTGAGCGTTTTGTTTTCGTTTCCACCGATAAGGCGGTGCGTCCCACCAATGTGATGGGTGCCTCAAAACGAGTGGCAGAGATGCTGGTATCCGCTCAGAACAGCTGTGGGCATTCTAAAACTCGCTTTATCATTGTTCGTTTCGGTAATGTGGTGGGAAGTGTGGGAAGTGTGGTCCCGCTTTTTAAAAAACAGATCGAGAATGGAGGACCGGTCACGGTGACCCATCCGGAGGTGACACGGTATTTCATGACCATTCCGGAAGCGTGCCAGCTTATTCTTCAGGCAGGTGCCATGGGCAGTGGTGGAGAGATATATCTTTTGGACATGGGGACCACCATCAAGATTTCCGACATGGCGCGGGATCTTATTCGACTTTCCGGATTTGAACCGGATGTCGATATCAAAATCGAATATATCGGTTTAAGGCCCGGAGAAAAGCTTTATGAAGAGCTTATTACCGAGGGTGAGAATGTGGTTCCCACCGGTCATGAGAAAATAATGGTGTTAAAAGGGATGGAATGTAACCTTCAGACATTAAACGGCCAAATAGAAGATTTGACCGCCTTGGCGCCAAAACAGGATGAAGGTAGAATTAAAACCAAACTCAAGGAAATCGTACCCGAATATTCTCCTGCGCATTGAACATATGGAAAATTTGAATAGAAATAAAATCAGATTGTTAGTTGAAAAAGGTGTCCGTATTCCCAACCCTGAAAGTGTTGAAATTGGTAATGAAGTTGATACGGAAAAGATTTCCGGCAATGGGGTTACCATTTATACCGGAAGTAAAATATTCGGCGGCACCACCCTCATTTTGCAAGGATCAGATATCGGTTACGAAGGGCCGGTGACCATTGATAATTGCCAGATTGGACCTGAAGTAAAGCTTAAAAGCGGATACTTTAAGCAATCGGTTTTTCTACATAAAGTGAGTATGGGATCCGGTTCACATGTCAGGGAAGGAACCATACTGGAAGAAGAGGCCAGCGTGGCCCATACAGTGGGTTTAAAACAGACCATCCTTTTTCCCTTCGTCACCCTGGGGAGCCTGATTAATTTCTGCGACTGTTTTATGGCCGGGGGAACAGACCGTAAAAACCACAGTGAAGTGGGCAGTGCCTATATCCACTTTAACTATACACCGAATCAGGACAAGGCCACCCCTTCACTCATCGGTGATGTGCCCAACGGCGTTATGCTGAATCAGAAACCCATTTTTCTGGGAGGGCAGGGCGGTCTGGTTGGACCTTGCCGATTGGCCTATGGGACAACCATTGCTGCCGGAACGATAAACCGAAAAGATGAGCTCAATCCTGGACGACTGATTTTCGGTGGGGCGAGGAAAAGAGGCAGTATTCCTTTTACACCCGGAATGTATCGCAGCGACAAAAGGGTGATACACAACAACATTATTTACATTGCAAACCTGATGGCACTCAAGCAGTGGTATCGTCATGTGCGTTCCATGTTTATTTCTCCTGATTTTCCTCAGATGCTTTTGGATGGACTTAAGCAAAAGCTTGACATAGCCATAGCAGAACGGATCAAAAGGCTGGGTGAATTATTATGTTTGCAGACGCCCGATACGGGCATGACGAAAGATACGTCAGAGAGAGGTATCCGTCAGCAAAACGAGTTGCAGGATAAATGGCCTGAACTGGAAAACGCGTTTAAAACACATAAAAACAAACCAGGCGACCAGAGTATCAGGGACTTATTTCTGGAAAAGATAGAACTTGGAATTAAAAAATTCGGCCGGGAGTACATTCCGGTCATCAAAGGACTTTCAGCTGAAGATGCCACTCAGGGAACAAAATGGCTTCAGGGTATCGTGGATGATATTGCTGAACAGGCCGTTAAAATACTACCATCATTTAATAAAAACTTAAAGCACTGAGAACTCGGAGAACACAAATCGTCTAATTTTTTAGCATTTCGGTTTTCTTTGCGAACTTTGCGGTTATTATTACGAAAGAGATATATTGGGGAAATTATTCGGAACAGACGGAATAAGAGGCGTGGCAAATGAATATCCGATCACCTGCGAAATGGCCATGGATATCGGAAGAGCGGTTGCTTACCTTTTTCGCAGCGGAACAGACAGATCAAAGATTGTCATCGGTAAAGATACCCGAATATCCGGTGACATGATTGAATATGCTTTGGTTTCAGGTATTTGTTCAATGGGACTTGATGCACTACTTACAGGTGTTTTGCCCACTCCCGGCATCGCCTACATGACTTCGTCACTGGGTGCTACTGCCGGAATCGTCATATCCGCATCGCATAATCCTTTTTATGACAATGGTATAAAGCTTTTCAATAAGGAAGGTTTTAAGCTGTCTGATGCCAAAGAAGAAGAAATCGAGCATATGTTATTAAACAAACATTCTGATTTAATACACAAAACCATTCGTGATACCGGCAGAGCGTTAGAAGTTGAAGATGCGGGTGAAAAATACAGCGGTTTTCTGAAATCAGCATTGCCTGAAGATTTTATCCTGGAAGGGATGAAAATAGTTATTGATTGTGCCAACGGTGCCACATATCAGGTTGCACCGAAATTATTTAAAGAGCTGGATGCTGAGGTATATTCTATATTTATTTCACCGAACGGCAAAAATATAAATGAAAACTGTGGTTCTCAACATACTGAAAAACTTTGCGAAATAGTGCTAAAGACAGAGGCAGACATTGGTCTTGCATTTGACGGCGATGGTGACCGGCTCATTGCGGTGGATGAGAAAGGAGATGTCACCAGCGGTGACCAGATACTTGCTGTTTGTGCAAACACGATGAAACAAAGGGATAAACTTAAAAATAATCTGGCGATCAGCACGGTTATGAGCAATTTGGGACTTAAAGTTGCTTTGAAAAATATGAATATCGACCATATGATGACCGACGTGGGTGATCGCTATGTGATGGAACAGATGATTTCTTCAGGCGCGGTTTTGGGCGGTGAAGATTCCGGCCATATGATATTTTTAGATCAGCAGACCACCGGTGACGGTATTCTTACCGCTTTAAAATTGATTGAATCCATGAAATTTGAATCAAAACCCTTATCCGAACTTAAAAAAGTCATGACGGTTTTTCCCCAGTCTTTGATTAATGTGGAGGTTAAAAGCAAGCCGGAAATGAAAACGCTGCACGATCTCCAGGAAGCGATTGAATCAGTTGAAAAAAATCTTGGAGAACAGGGCAGGGTGCTGGTTCGCTATTCAGGGACTCAGCCGGTTTGCCGGGTGATGGTGGAAGGACCAACTGAAGAAGAAACCCGAAGATATTGTAAACAACTGGCTGATATAGTTAAGAATAAAATTGGATAGGCGTTATCGCTGGTGCATTACACTAATTGTAATGCACCGGCTATATTTATATTAGTCTCTGCTGACACCCAGAATATGTAACAGAAAAATAAACATATTGATAAAATCAAGATACAATGTCAGGGCGCCCATAATGGCGCCTTTTCTAATCACCGCTGCACCCAGTCCATCTGGCTGCGTCAGTGCCATATTTTTTAATTTTTGTGTGTCATATGCAGTCAAACCAACAAAAATGAACACGCCGAGATAGCTGATAATCATTTGCAGACCGTGGCTTCCGATAAACATATTTACCACAGTGGCGATAATGATTCCGATCAATCCCATAAACATAAACTGTCCCACACCGGTTAAATCCCGTTTGGTGACCATGCCGAAAACGCTGCAGGCCGCAAAGGTGGCTGCACAAACAAAAAAGGTGGACGCAACGGATTGCAAGGTATAATGGTACAAGATAACGGAAAGGGTGATACCATTTAACGCCGAGTATAGCAAAAAAAGTCCGGTTGCGGTTGAAGCCTTAATCTGCTGTATTTTTCTGGCAATTGAAAATACCAAAATCAGTTCGACGATAAACAGACCTAATACCAGCATAAAGTTTTTTCTTAAATAGAATATCAGTTGCTGGTTGCTTATAATATAATAAGAAATGATGCCGGTAATCCCTAAACCGACCGCCATCCAGTTATACACACTTCTAATAAATGAATTGACTTGTACCTGGGCTTGTGTCTGACTAATGGGCACTGGTTGCATTATTACCTCCAATAGGTTAAAATGTTTTTACCTGGTGAAAAATGTAAAATCATACATTAATTGAAATTGCCAAAATATTTATATAATTTTCTGTAGCTAATAATATAATACAAACCTGATTTATTTCAAGAACGATATTATATTAATCGATATAGACCAAAATGAAGCCGGAACAAATATACCAGGAGCTAAAAGATATTGCCGAAAAACTGGGCATTACCGTGTCCGAGCAAAATCTCAGAAAAACAGGTATGGCCGTAAAAAGTGGTTTGTGCAAGGTAAAAGGAAAACCGATTTTCATCATGGACAAGCATAAATCAATTCATAAAAAGAACACCATACTCATATCATTTTTAAAAAGAATGCCACATGAAGATATATATGTGGTGCCGGCCGTTCGGGAGTTAATTTCTAAATAAATCAATTTAAGAAATAAAAAAGAGGGCGGCAAACAATCTACTACATAATTTATCATGGCCTTTTTCACGATTAGAATAAATCCTATATTATGTAAACTTAGCTATTTTATAAAAGATAAAATTGCTAAGTTTACATAATATATCTTATCGGACGTTATTGGTTTAAATAATAATTAAGCCGGAATTCCATGTCGTTGTCGTGAGGAATAAACACCGGACCCGATTTAAATAACAAACCAAACATGCAACAACCCTCCCCACATATCTATACAGTATCCGATCTGAATTCAGAAATTAAATCTCTGCTGGAAAACAAATTTACCTTCCTTTGGATTACCGGTGAAATTTCAAACTTTAGAATGCCGGCTTCCGGCCATTTTTATTTCACCCTTAAAGATCATCAATCACAGATAAGTTCCGTGATGTTTAGTGGCCAAAACCGGAAGTTAAAATTCGACCTTGAAGATGGGTTAAAAATAACCGGTATGGGCAGAATCAGTTTGTTTGAACCCAGGGGGACATACCAAATTATTTTTGAATATATCGAACCTGAAGGTATTGGCGCACTGCAGATTGCTTTTGAACAGCTAAAGGAAAAGCTTCATCTTGAAGGGTTGTTTGACGAAGCACACAAGAAGCCCCTCCCCTTTTTACCGCAAAAAATTACGCTGATCACTTCACCAACCGGTGCGGTTGTCCATGACATGGTTGAGATCGCCAATCGACGACACCCCGGAATACGGCTTGAAATTATTCCAGTCAAAGTTCAGGGCGAAAATGCTGAAAAAGAAATAATCAATGGAATTGATCTGTTAAATAGGCACAGCCATGCTGATTTGGCCATTTTAGCCAGAGGGGGCGGTTCACTTGAGGATTTGCAGGCCTTTAACTCGGAAAAGGTTGCCAGGGCTGTTTTTGCTTCAAACATTCCAATTATTTCAGCGGTTGGCCATGAAACCGATTTTACCATCGTCGATTTTGTATCTGATCTCAGGGCCCCCACTCCTTCCGCAGCAGCTGAACTTGCAGTACCCAATAAGCATGACCTGATTCAATTTATTAATGAAAAAAAGAACTCATTGGAAAATCACATCAAACGGATGATCCGTCATTTATCGGTAAAACTAAACGAAATTCAGCAAAGACTCATTGATCCAAAACGTAAAATCATTGACCTAAGACTTAGAGCTGATGATTATACCACCCGCCTATCCAATAGCATTCATCATTATGTATCTTATGAAAAGGAAAAACTATCCTGGCGAAAAGATAAACTATACTCATATAATCCTTCGGTTTATGTAAATAAACTTAACAATAAACATGATATATTAAGAACTAACTTATTTAATAATATAACTAAATGTATTGATAATTATAAATCAATGCTTAGGGAGAAATCGATCAAACTCGATACATTAAACCCGACGGCAATCCTATCGCGTGGGTACAGTATCACACGGACCTTACCTGAACATTCAGTGGTACGTCATACAACCGAGGTAAATATCCAACAGGATGTTGAGGTTCTGCTTTCTAAAGGAAAATTGAAATGCCGCATCACGGAGGTAAACAAAAAATGCCCAAAATGACTTTTGAGCAATCCATGAATAAACTCGAGCAGATCGTACAGGAACTGGAATCAGGAGATCTGCCGCTTGAAAAGGCAATGACCAAATTTGAAGAAGGAATACAGCTTTCCAAATTGTGTAATGAAAAGCTGGATGAAACAGAAAAAAAAGTCACCCTGTTAATGCAGGATAATCAAGGAAATATTGAAGAAAAGCCGGTTTAGTGTTGGCATACCATATCATAACAGATACCGGAAAATAAAATGTTCGACCTGGTCAGCTATTTAGCGCAAAGACAAAAGTTAATTAATGGTTCGCTGGTAAAAATCATTGAGGGTATACAATGTCACCCAAGACTCCTTTCTGCCTTAAACTATTCGCTTATGGCGGATGGCAAGAGGCTCAGGCCGATTTTATGTCTGGCAGCCTGCGAGGCGATCGGCGATACATATGAACCCGCCCTGACAGCCGCGTGCGCCCTAGAAATGATCCATACCTACTCATTGATCCATGACGACCTGCCGGCGATGGATGATGATCAGTTGAGAAGGGGAAAACAGACATGCCACATTAAATATGATGAAGCAACTGCGATATTAGCCGGCGATGCCCTGCTGACTCTGGCCTTCCAGATCCTTTCATCACCCGTCAATATAAAAGAAGACCAAGACTCAGTATGGCTTAAGGTAATCCATTTAATTGCCGGTGCATCCGGATACAAGGGTATGATCGACGGACAAATGAAAGATATCATGTCTGAAGGAACATTGCTTTCTTTGGATGATCTTGAAGATATGCATGCTTTAAAAACAGGAGCTTTGATTGAAGCATCCATTTGTGCTGGTGCGGTGTTGGGACATGGAAGCCCAGAGCAAATCAAACAACTAAAAATCTATGCAAAAAAAATAGGCCTGGCATTTCAGGTTACCGACGACATTTTAAATGTTGAAGGAAATCCTGACGTTATGGGGAAAGCGGTGGGTACGGACAAAAACCGTCACAAAAGCACCTACCCTCTCATAATGGGATTAAAAGAATCAAAAATATTTGCCACCAACCTGATTAATAATGCCTTGAAAGCGATAGAAATATTTGATAATAAGGCGGATCCCCTCAGGGCGATTGCAACGTATATATTTACAAGAAAAAAGTGACTGGTTTCTAAATGGCAAAGAGTCTTATTGAAAAAATAAATTCCCCTGACGACTTAAGGAAACTCCCTCGATCGGATCTACCTCTGTTGGCCAAAGAGATACGCAAAACCATCGTGGATGTTGTAGCTAAAAACGGCGGCCATCTTGCGTCAAGTCTGGGAGCGGTTGAACTGGCCATTGCTATTCATTATGTTTTTAATACACCCGCTGATAAAGTAATCTGGGATGTCGGTCACCAGACTTATGCACATAAAATACTTACCGGAAGAAAAAGCCGGTTTCATACCTTAAGAAAACTTGATGGTATTTCCGGTTTTACCCGCAGCAGTGAAAGCAATTTTGATGCATTTTCCACCGGTCACAGCGGAACCTCGATTTCGGCTGGGCTCGGTATGGCCTGTGCCAAACATCTGAAAAAGGAATCTTCCAAGGTCATTGCAGTTATCGGAGATGGTTCCATGACTTCAGGATTGGCCTTCGAGGGTCTTAATCAGGCAGGAGATACCCATAAGGACAAGGACATTATCGTCATATTAAACGATAATGACATGTCCATTTCACGCAATGTAGGCGCGCTGTCCTCTTTTCTGAGTCGAAAACTATCTTCAAAAAAAATGCAGGAATTAAGAAAGGACTTTGGGTCTTTTTTAAGATCACTGCCAAAGGTGGGAGATGATATTTATCAAATTGCCAAACGAACCGAAGACTCTTTCAAAACATTTGTCACTCCCGGTATGTTGTTTGAGGCCTATAACTTTGAATATTTTGGACCGATAAACGGTCACAACCTGGATCATCTTATCAATATTCTGATTAATATTAAATATTTAAAAGAGCCTGTTCTCTTACACGTTACCACCATAAAAGGAAAAGGATACGCACCTGCTGAAAAAGATCCTGTATATTTTCACGGTTGCGGCAGCTTTGACGCTAAAACCGGTCACTGTATCATTAAATCTGATTCATCCCCCACCTACACCGAAGTTTTCGGCGATACCATGGTTGAACTGGCAAACAAAGATAAAAATATCGTGGCGGTTACTGCGGCCATGCCTGAAGGTACGGGACTGGTTAAATTTGCCAAAGCTCACCCGGATCGTTTTTTTGATGTCGGTATTGCCGAACAGCATGGGGTCACCTTTGCCGCAGGATTGGCAGCAGAAGGTTTTAAACCGGTGGTGGCCATCTATTCCACCTTTTTGCAGCGTGCTTATGATCAGATGATACACGATGTCTGCTTAGAAGCCCTGCCGGTTGTTTTTGCCATTGACAGGGGCGGCATTGTCGGCGAGGATGGGCCCACCCATCACGGGCTGTTTGATCTCTCATATCTTAGAAGCCTGCCCAACATGACTGTCATGGCTCCAAGTGATGAAAATGAACTGTGTCGGATGCTTAAAACTGCCCTTTCTCATAATGGTCCCGTTGCCATTCGATATCCCAGGGGAAAAGCAGCGATTCCAAAGACAGAAGATAAAGATACTTTGATTTCAATCGGAAAAGCAGAAGTTTTAACTCAAGGAGATGACATTCTTGTTTTTTGTATCGGAGGTTCCGTCTATGAATCACTGGCTGCACATTCAGAATTGTTAACGGCGGATATATCCGTAACGATTGTTAATTGTCGTTTTGTCAAACCGCTTGATACCGATTTAATATGCTCTCTTGCAGAAAAAATCCCCCGAATCATTACTGTGGAAGAAAATGTTCTCCAGGGAGGTTTTGGTAGCGCAATTCTCGAATGTTTAAATGATCACCACATCACTTCATTTTTCCTCAAACGAATAGGTGTTGCCGATACTTTTGTTGAGCACGGTTCACAGCATCTCCTCAGAAAAAAATACCGAATTGACGCACAGGCTATTGTAAATACAGCCAAAGAGCTTATGGATGCTTGAAGTATTGGTTTAAGTAAATGTGTACTTAACCAGTTTAAGCGAAGCCTAAATACTGCAAAAAGCGGGGCAATGAGCCTCCGGTACCCAGTGTTATGCCGGCAGATAAACAACGATTAGACCTAGCTGTGGTGGAAAGAGGACTTGCACGAAGCAGGCAGCGTGCAAAGGCCCTGATCATGGAGGGAAAAATCCGGGTCAACGACCAACCGGTGGATAAGCCCGGGACCCTGGTTTCCCCAAATGATCATTTGTACCTTAAGGGTAAGGACATTGCCTATGTCAGCAGAGGCGGGGTTAAGCTGGAGTCAGCTCTAAAAAGCTTTAAATTGAATGTGGATGGTTTTTTTTGCCTGGATGTGGGTGCATCGACCGGCGGTTTTACCGACTGCCTTCTGCAACAGGGTGCAAAAAGAGTTTTTGCAGTTGATGTGGGGTATGGACAACTGGCCTGGAAATTAAGACAGGATCAGAGAGTTGTGGTGATCGAACGCACCAACATCCGATACATGTCGCTTACTGCCCTGCCCCGCCCTGTTGATCTTATCACCATTGATGTTTCCTTTATTTCTCTGAAAACGGTGGTGCCTGCGGTGACCAAGTTTATGAAAAAATCTGCAGTTATCGTTGCCTTAATTAAACCCCAGTTCGAAGTTGGCAGAGGGAAGGTTGGCAAAGGAGGTGTGGTGCGTCATCCTGATTTGCACCAAGAAGTGATAGCTGAACTCACCGATTTTTTCCTTGATAAAGGTTTTTTATGCAAACCGGCAATTCCCTCTCCCATACTTGGCCCCAAAGGAAACAGAGAGTTTTTTATTCACCTAAAGACAATTTGCTAACATGAATCCGACTTTTTTCCAATTTGTCGAATTTTGATGGTTGATTTTTTTTATTTTAACAGATAAGAAATATTGTTTAATTCGTGTCGAGACCTTTGCAAAACTGCACTTTTTGTCCGATTTCTACGTCAGTCTTAAATTTCAACCCTCGAAATATTCAATATATTCCTGTGGTTGATCCGCCTGAGGCAGATCGCCTTTCTTGAACTCGAACAAAAATTACCATTTTTCAAAGGTCTCGTGTCGTCAGTGGATAAAAGCCACTGCTACCAAATATTTATGAGAGGAGCTTAAATGACTGATATGGTTGATGAAATAAGAAACGTCACACTCGTTGCGCATCAGGGAGCCGGAAAAACATCCCTGGCTGAAATTATGCTTTATAATGCAGGAGTCAGCAAAAGGATAGGACGCGTTGAAGATGGCAACACAATAATGGATTTTGAACCGGAAGAAATAAAACGCAATTCAAGTATCAGTAGTTCATTCCATCAACTGGACTGGAATAAGCATAGCATCACCCTTATTGATACCCCCGGAGATCAAAATTTCTTTACCGATACCAGAATATGCATGCAGGCTGCAGATGGTGCAGTCGTGCTCATTGATGCAGTGGATGGGGTAAAAGTTCAAACCGAGCAGGCATGGGAATTTGCCACAGAATTCAACATGCCGTGTATTATTTTTATCAATAAACTCGACCGAGAACGAGCGGATTTTTCACGTACTTTTAAAGATGCCACCGAATGTTTCAAGCCGAAACCGATTATTACCCAACTCCCCATCGGATCGGAACAAGATTTTAAAGGTGTGGTCGATCTTATCAGTATGAAAGCTTATACCTATGACGCAGAAGGCAAAGCCACCAAAGGCGACATACCTTCAGATATGCACGATATGGTTACCACAGAAAGGGAGGCATTTATTGAAAATGTTGCGGAGGCAGATGACGAACTGATTGAACGCTACCTGGAAGGGGAAACCCTGACGGATGATGATATTGTGGCTGCTTTGAAAAAAGGGACCCTATCCCGTGAATTTGTTCCGGTTCTTTGTGGATCTGCCACCAATAATATAGGCATCGATCTGCTTATGAGTTTTATTAGCGATTGTATGCCCTCCCCTAAGGACGGAGGCGCAAAATCTGGGATTGATCCACAAAACGAAAAGCCCATTGATCGCAGTCCTGATCCGGACGCGCCTTTTTCAGCCTTTGTATTTAAAACCGTGGCCGACCCATATGCCGGACGCCTTTCCATATTCAAAGTGGTTTCAGGTAAACTCGGTTCCGATGGGAACTTTTATAATGTAAATAAGGAAACCAAAGAAAGGTTTAACCAGTTGTTAACCATTGCTGGCAAGGAGCAAAAAGCGGCCTCAGAAGCCGGACCGGGTGCCATTGTGGCTGTGGCCAAACTCAAAGAAACCACCACCGGGGACACACTCTGTGATGAGACAGCCAAGATAAAATATGAATGCGCCAAACCGCTTCCCAACCTCATTTCTTTTGCGCTTGCATCCAAGTCAAAAGGAGATGAGGACAAAATATTCATTTCGTTGAGTAAACTTCTTGAGGAAGATACAGCATTGGTACTTGAACGCAATTCCGAAACAAATGAGATTCTCTTATCCGGCGCAGGCCAGATTCATATAGAGACCACCATAGAAAAGCTGAAAAGAAAGTTTAATGTTGAAGCCATACTTAATACTCCAAAAGTTCCCTATAAAGAGACCATCAAAAAGAAAGTCAGAGTTCAGGGGAAACACAAAAAGCAGTCCGGTGGTCATGGGCAATATGGTGACTGCTGGATTCAAATGGAACCCCTGCCCCGAGGCAAAGGGTTTGAGTTTGTGGATGCCATTGTGGGTGGTGCCATACCAAAAACTTATATACCTGCTGTTGAGAAAGGAATCGTTGAATCTGCCCCCAAAGGGGTTTTGGCTGGATTTCCCTGCGTCGATTTCAAGGTCACGCTGGATGACGGATCCTTTCATGCGGTTGATTCTTCTGAAATGGCGTTTAAAGTTGCCGGTTCCCTTGCGTTTAAAAAAGCCGCTGAAGAGGCCAAACCGGTTTTGCTGGAACCGATCATGAAGGTAACCATTACAACCCCTGATGAATTCATGGGGGATATCATGGGAGATTTGAACGGTAGACGCGGAAGAGTCCTGGGTATGGACAGCGCCGGTAAAAATCAGGTGATTAATGCACAGGTTCCCATGTCTGAATTTTTAACCTATGCGCCGGACCTAAGATCCATGACCGGTGGAAGAGGTATATTTTACATGGAATTTTCCCATTATGACGAAGTTCCCGCCCAGATATCAGAAAAGATCATTGAGGAAGTGAACAAAGCCAAAGAATGATCGGGTTACGAGTTGCGGGTTTTGCACTTTTTACCTTTAACCCCGCAACTCGTAACACGTAACTCCTATCCCCTACCACCATACCCGCATGCATTTTTTACACGGTGCGTACCCTTCCCAAAATGCATCCCATCTGCTTGAAAAATAGACTTTATCTAGTGTTGCATTTCCAAAACGACATGTCCTAAGATGAAATCGTTTTGATTTTTTGTTTCCCACATATCCCTCCCCTTTTTCTTTCCAATGGTGCCAGATTCCTTTTTTCCCTGACATGGCTTTCCGCTGGGCCTTAAGCAGTATTGAATGATATTTTTTGTTTGGGTACCGGGGCAAAAAAAATCCATATCCCTTTTCCAGAATTTTTTTGTTTACAAAGGTACCATCCGGCAGGAATACATAGGCAAGCCATCTTCCATATTGATCACGTCGCTCATTGTCAAATTCTACACGAACTTTCTTTTTAAACACCAGGGATTGGTTAAAACGTTTGGCTTTACGTCCGAAAGGTTCGGCTTTTTTCTCTCCATGTTCGATTTCAGGAGTATTGATACCGATATACCTTAGGCAACGATTGTCATTTAAGATAACGGTATCACCATCGGTTACCCGCTTAACCCATAATAATTTTTCTGCCAGCAGTTCTGCAGTGGGGAAAAAAAGAAAAATATAAATCAACCAAAAACAGCATAAATATTTTTTCATGACATTCAAACTTGTTAAGTGGTGGATCCGTTAAGTTTCCCACCGCAGATCATCCATCCAAATAGTCTGCATCCAGTCCACAGTGATACACCGCACTTTTATCCAGCATTTTCGGCAAACCGCCTCGATCAGATGGAATAAATCCAAAAGATTTATTCCATACCTCTTCATCTTCCATACAAAAATAAACCATCACATTCGGTGAATATTCCCTTATCCAACTTAATATTTTACTGTAAAGATTGATTCGTAACGGTTTAAAATACCTCATTTTACCGTCCATTCCAGAAATAAATTCGCCGTATATTATCTTGGAATCAGGAAAACGTGTCTGGATGATGGTTTTTAAAGACGGCATATAACGAAAAGTGCCGAGGCTTATCCACACAATATTTTCAGCAGAAACATGGGAAAATATCTGTTCAATCACCTGCTGGTAATCCTCTTCACATCCGTCATAAATAACCATGGGATCAAAATGAAAGGAAACCGGGTAGCCCCAGGATTCACATTTTGCCGCAGCTTTGAGTCTGGCTGAAAGTGATGCGGTATTTCGTTCTTCACCATGAATCACCTTATTTGTGTTGAGGGACCAGGACACTATGGTTTTTCGGTTGTGCCGAAGCTGTTTCAGCCCATTGATAGCCGTGGTTTTGGTTTTCAGCTCCAGCACCGTATTCGACTGGCTGGCAAATTTAGGCACCAGCAGGCTTGAAAGGTCGGTCCATGGCTCCCATATCATACTGTCGGTAAACTCTCCGGTTCCTATTCTGTTGATCTTTTTTTGGGTAAACAGTTGGTCCAATTCTAACAAAAGGTTCTGATGGTTGACAAAATATTGGAGAACCGGGGGGTGAAAATAGGACTGCAAAATACAGTAGGAACAGTCCATGCTGCAGAAAGTTCCGATATGCAGAATTTGATAACCACAGCAGGTATAATAACTGGTGCCCGGGCATTTTTTAACAAAAGCGCCTCTGTTTTGAGTCAGGAAAAGGATTTCCTTTGCCTTTTGTACCGGATCCTTCGCCTGGAGGATGGCGCGATAAACCTGCTTTTCATTTGAAACGATTACAGAGGGACATTTAAACCTCGACAGGATGGCTTCAGTTAAGGGGAGGTCTGCAACTTGTTGATCAATATAGATTTTTAACGGCTGCACTTTAATATATTTTTCCTAAACGATATGAATGGATAATTGGTTAACTCGTCATATAAATTGACAGTCATTCTCAAAAAAGCGAAGCATGAAACCTAAGGTTTGACCGGGAAATTGCCTATGGGCCTGTTGCAATACTTAATAAATAAGATCAGTGTGTTACACGTCCTCTATCTTCTCAGTTAAACCCATACAGGCAGAGACGATCAACGCCGCCGTGGGATTCTGCCCCTGACACTGTTTCAAAACTAATTGAAGCGAGATAGCTGCCGTATGTCCATTTCCAGATAGGATTGTTAAGTATGGTAACAGGCCCATAGGCAATTTGCCGGTCAAGCCGAGCTAAATTGGAAAAACGTATGTTTGTTTCTAATGAATTAATTTATAAATACCACGAATCATCTCTGTTTCCAAGATCAAAGAGATGTGCCATTGACACTTATCTTTTTTTATTCTATAAAATGGAGCATGCCCAAGGATAGCATAAAAGCCAAAAGATTGGTCGGTCTTTTTCTGCTCGGTTGTCTGCTGTTCAACTTCCCCATCCTGTCTCTGTTCAACCTCAAGGTGATTGTATTCGGCATCCCACTGTTGTACCTTTATATCTTTTCAATCTGGTTTATATTTATCGTTTTGATTTATTTGATTACCAAGTTCAGTAAAGAGACCTCACTGCCATTTCTCAAAAAGAGATAAATAATGCTAAAAGCAGAAGCCATACTTTTCTTTTCTTTCGGATATATGGGGCTTCTATTCGCCATTGCATTCTTTGGTGATAAGCATGCTAAAATTGGTCGCAGTATTGTAAGTAATCCATATATTTATACTCTCTCTCTGGCTGTTTTTTGTACTGCCTGGACTTTTTACGGTAGCGTCGGCCGTGCTGCAGCCACCGGCATAGGATTTTTACCCACTTATATCGGCCCGACCCTGATGGCGGCACTGGGATGGTTTGTGTTGCGAAAGCTCATACGTATCAGCAAGATACACCGCATTACCTCCATTGCCGATTTTATTGCTTCACGATACGGCAAAAGCTCATTTCTGGCAAGTGTGGTTACCATAATTGCGGTTTTGGGTGTCATTCCTTATATCTCACTCCAGCTAAAGGCTATTTCAACCAGCTTTTTGATCATCAAAGAATATCCAATTATTACCATGCCGGGTCATTTTGCCGAAATCCCGGTACATAAAGACACCGCTTTTTATGTCGCTCTGCTTCTGGCCATATTTACCATTCTTTTTGGGACGCGCCATCTTGATGCCACCGAACGACATGAAGGACTGGTGGCTGCCATTGCCTTTGAGTCTATTGTCAAACTGATTGCTTTCCTGGCGGTGGGCATATTTGTTACCTACGGGATTTACAGCGGTTTTGGCGATATCATTGAAAGAGCCACCAAGACACCTGAGTTAAAACAAGCATTTACCATCGGCACATGGAGCGGCTCGTATATTAACTGGAGTATATATATATTCCTTTCCATGATGGCTGTTTTATTTCTTCCACGTCAATTTCAGATCGCAGTGGTGGAGAATGTAGATGAAGAGCATTTAAAAAAGGCCATCTGGCTTTTCCCCTTATATTTATTCGCCATTAATATTTTTGTTCTACCGATTGCATTCGGCGGTATGCTCCATTTTGTGGAGGGAAACGTAGATGCTGATTTTTTTGTGTTAACCCTTCCAATGTCTGAACACAAGGAAGCCATCGCGCTGCTGGTTTTTATCGGAGGAATGTCTGCTGCAACCGGTATGGTAATTGTTGCCACTATCGCTCTTTCAACAATGATATGTAACGATCTGTTGATGCCGGTACTGCTCCGTTTACAATTCTTCAACCTTGCAACCAAGGGCGATTTGAGCCATTTTCTTTTGACCATTCGCCGTGGCAGTATCTTGCTGGTACTTTTACTGGGTTATGCCTATTTTCGATTAATCGGTGAGTATTATACTTTGGTTTCCATTGGGCTCATCTCCTTTACAGCCGCAGCCCAATTTGCTCCGGCAATTTTAGGGGGTATCTTCTGGAAAGGCGGGACACGATCCGGTGCACTCAGCGGGTTGATTCTGGGTTTTCTGGTGTGGGCTTACACACTTGTTTTTCCATCGCTCGTTTTGGCGGGATTTTTACCCAAAAGGTTTATTACTGAAGGACCTTTCGGTTTTTTGCTGCTGAGGCCTTTTCAGCTGTTTGGCCTGCAAGGATTTGATCACATCACCCATGCAGTTTTCTGGAGCATGCTTATTAATACAACCGCTTATGTGGGCGTATCGCTTTTTAGTCGTGCAAGCGCCATAGAACATACCCAGGCTGCTTTATTTGTGGATGTGTTTAAGTATTCTGAAAAACCGGAAAAATCATCTTTTTGGAGAGGAACGGCATCGGTCAAGGATCTCAAAGCTTTGCTCAGACGGTTTTTAGGAAAAAATAAAAGCGATAAAGAGTTATCTTTTTATGCCAAAAAGCATAATATTATATGGAAAAATAAATCCACTGCCGATGCCGATATGGTCAGTTATGCGGAAAATTTGCTGGCAGGGGCCATAGGATCAGCATCCGCACGCATCATGGTATCATCTGTTGTAAAAGAAGAGCCTCTTGGCATAGACGAAGTAATGAACATTCTTGATGAAACGCGTGTGGTTATTGCCTACAGCCGTGAACTGGAAAGGGCAACCGCGGATCTTCAAGCCGCCAACAAACGTCTGAAAGAGCTAGACCGGCTGAAAGATGAGTTTATCTCAACAGTTACCCATGAATTTCGTACGCCTCTCACCTCAGTACGATCCATTGCCGAAATACTCCACGAAAATCCAAACATCGATGATGAACAGAAAAAAAACTTTTCAGCGATTATTATTAAGGAGGCGGACAGGTTAACCCGATTAATCGTGCAGGTTCTGGATTTTCAAAAAATTGAATCAGGTAAAATATATTGGGAAATTTCCCCGGTTGACTTTAAAGAAGTCATTAAAGATGCCATTTCGGCCACCGGCAGCCTCATAGAAGAGAAAAAAATTAAAGTTGATCTAAATCTGCCTGATACCATCAATCTGATTGATGGTGATCGAGATCGTCTGATACAGGTGATGGTCAACCTGATTTCCAATGCGGTAAAATTTTGCCCCGACACATGGGGAATCATCGCTATTGACCTTATAGTCAAACCGGATCATCTGAAAATCAACGTAAAAGACAACGGAATCGGAATAAGTCGACAAAACCAGAAGATTGTTTTTCAAGAATTTCGGCAGGTTAAGGATTCTTCCATGGGGCGTCCACCGGGAAGTGGGTTGGGCCTTTCAATTACCAAGCGAATTATTGATTTCCATAAAGGAAAAATCTGGGTGAAAAGTAAGTCCGGAAAAGGCTCCACTTTTTCCTTTACCTTGCCGTTTTAGCAGTGATCATCTGTCATTCTGCCCCGGCACCTTTCTCTGTCTCAGCGTCGCCGAAGCCATGGACAGGTGTATTTTCCTCTCAATATTTCTTTCGGGCATAAAAAGACTTTCTGGAGGCCAGTCTGGCTTGTTTCAAAGTGTGTATTCCCTGCTTGGCCAAAAGCGGAATCAATTTAAGAAAAATTTCACCCGTTGCAATCGCATCTCCTAAAGCGGTATGCCTGCCAACAATACTTATGCCCAACCTTTCAGCTATGGCTTCCATATTGTGATCTTCCTGAAAAGGATGAACCACAGAAGAAAGGAGCAGGGTATCCAATACAGGATTTAAAAATTGAACACCTGTCGCTTCCTCTTTTACCTGCAACATGCGCATATCAAAAGCCGCATTGTGGGCAACCAGAATGGTGTCTTCGGCAAATTGGTGAAATAAAGGGAGCACCTTGTCGATGGTGGGCTGGTTTTGAAGCATGTCGGGTTTAATTCCATGTATCTGTATCGATTCAAAAGGCAACGGTCTTCCGGGATCGATTAACTGATCGAAATTTTCTTCATTCAGCAGATGGCAATTTATAATACGTACGGCACCGATCGAAATGATTTCATCCCCTTGTGAAGGGTTTAAGCCGGTTGTTTCCGTATCAAAAACAGTATATGAAAGTTCATCCAAAGTCCGGTTATCCTGCTTGGTATTTTGTCCGGGCTGGTTAAACAGATCGAAGTCATAAAATTCCGGTCTGCTTTCAGGCAGTATGGTCAGATTTCCCAGATTTTTCTGCTGCAAAGCTTCGGTGGCCGGAAGCAGCAAGCGAATATAAGATTTCCTGGAATCTTTACATGAATAAGACCAGAGCTCTCCATCATGATGTTTGATGACCTCTTTTAAAGTTAACGGGATGCTTTCATTATCAACGGAAATAAACTGCTCATCCCATTTTTTAAGTGTTTCGATTTTCACCGGACTTCCGCGCCACAGCCAGTCGAGATTGATAAACCGCCCTTTTTTTTCAAAAATGCAGTCAAACTCATCGGTATTGGTCTCATTTTTTAACTTATCCAGCAGAAAAAGAGTGGCTAAAACGATCGAGTAACTGTCGACTTGAATATTGATTTTTTCGCTGCATTTTTTAATATTAATTTGAACATCAAGTTTATCTTTGGTTTTTCGCCTGACCGCCTCAAGCATGTCGTCGGCCTTTATATGAACCAGCGGCCAGCGGGTGCGGATACGGCAATTCGAATCAGAATCGGCTTTGTCAACTATTTTACCGATCATCAGCGATTCTTCATGTATAATTTTTCTGAAAATATCAAGCTGGGATCTTTCCATATCGGGAAATTCGCGGATTGCTTCAATTGCCGCACGTAAACTCGCCAGTGATCCCCGAATTCCTCTTCGCAAAGATTGCAACAGAAAATCTATTCGGCTGTCGGATTCGAATTGCTGGGTGATATCGTGAAGGGTGAGGATAAATCCTTTAAATTCCCTATTATTATTGAGAATAGGGGCGGCCTCAACACGCAGAAGACGGTCTTGCTTATCTGCCACCACAAAATAAGAAGCCGCATCCGTTTCCTTGCGTTTTAATTTGTCAGCAATCTCGTCTACGGCATGTACAATGAGGTTTTTGTCAATGATACTGAAAACCGATCGTCCAAGCCCGATAAAACGACCCGATTCTTTACTACCAGCGGCTTCACGGTATTCGTTATCCTTATCTCCGATAAGGAATCTTTTGGCCCGTTTGTTGTATAAAAGAATCTGCCCTTCACGGTTGCAGATGATGACACCTTCGGGCAATTCAGCCATTAAGGCTGCAAGAATATTTTTTTCTTCTTCGGATTCTGCCCTTGCCTGCTGGATTCTTTCATCTATGTTGTTTTGTTCTTTTTCAAAACGTTCTGCCCATTCGTTGATCACTTTGGCAAGACGCACCACCTCCCGGCTTCCTTCCAGCTGAATACGATGGGATGGGTTGGTTGAATGAATCAAAACACTTTCTTCGGCAAGTTTGTCCAGGGGAAGGATATAGAAACGAAACACCCAGTCAAGACCAAACCCCAGACCGGCCAACAATAGAAAAACAGCGGTAAATATGTATAAAAAATTCCGTTTTAAAAATTCGCTCAAAAAAAACTTCTCTCCCGGTAAAAGCTGGTGCCAGAACAAAAATCCAACCGTCACTATAAAAACCAGGGTAAACGCTATAGAGACTAGCGCAAACCACAAAAATTTACTATTTTGCTTCATGCTTATTTTTCAAGTAGTTGTTTAACTTTATCAACTATTTCAATATTCGAAAAAGGTTTGGTAATATACGCATCCGCTCCAAGGGCCAAACCCTTTTCAACATTTGCGTCGCTGCCAAGAGCAGTTAACAGAATAATTTTTATCCCATCCCACCGGGGGTTTTCACGAACCCGCTGGCAGACTTCAAAACCATCAATAACCGGCAGCATAATATCGAGCAGAATCAGATCCACCTTTTTTTCAGCAATGATTTCCATTGCTTCTTCACCGCTAAAGGCGACCATTACTTCATAGCCGTTTTGTTCCATCAGAAACTGTACCGGTACGATTATACTAGGCTCATCATCTACAATAAGTATTTGTTTCGGCATGGCAGGAGGCCTTTATAATGGTTGTCAAAAAAACATTCCGTTATCGAAACGGTTTTTTCTACAACCACTTATACCGCAATTCCGTATTTGGGAACATATTTATGGCAAGCGGCATAATGAGTCAAAGTGAGACCAGGGCAAAAAAATAGCCGGCACAAAAATTTCCTTATGTGCCGGCCATTTACATACCACACATATGTTTTTAATAAAAAATATAAATATGCAATCACAAGGCTATTTTCTAGCCTTTGCATAGCCGATACCTTCCAGCGCTTCTTCCATTTCACCTAAAGTTGCCGGATCGTCAATGGTTGCAGGCATGTTCCATTCCTTGTTATCTGCAATTTTCTGAATGGTACCCCTTAAGATCTTGCCTGAACGGGTCTTGGGAAGGCGTTTGACCACTGTGGCGGTTTTAAAGGAAGCAACCGGCCCTATTCGATCGCGCACCATTTGGACGACTTCTTTGATGATTTCATCCTGGTTACGGGTCACGCCTGCATTGAGTACCAGAAATCCAATGGGAATTTGGCCTTTCAACTTATCATCCACGCCAAGAACGGCACATTCCGCAACATCAGGATGGTCGGACAGGACTTCTTCCATGCCGCCGGTTGATAAACGGTGACCGGCTACATTAATGATGTCGTCCGTCCGGGTCATCACAAAGACATATCCGTCCTCATCGATAAAACCGGCATCAGCGGTCTTGTAATACCCCGGAAACTCTTTAAGGTAGGCTTCAATAAAAGCCTCATCTCTGTTCCACAGGGTTGGAAGTGTTCCCGGAGGCAGGGGGAGTTTCACCACCAGGGCTCCTATTTCTCCTGATTTTACCAGATTGTTATCCGGATCAACCACTTTGACATCCCATCCCGGCGCCGGTTTGGTTGGCGAACCTTCTTTTACCGGAAAGTGATGAATACCCAGGCAGTTTGCACAAATGGCCCAACCTGTCTCGGTCTGCCACCAGTGATCGATAACCGGACAACCGATATTCGATTCCGCCCATTTTAACGTATCCGGATCCAACCGTTCACCTGCAAGAAAAAGGGCTTTAAAGTTTGACAGATCATATTTCTTCATCAATTCAGCGCTGGGATCTTCACGTTTGATCGCCCGGAAGGCGGTTGGGGCGGTAAACATGGTTTTTACTTTATGCTCTGATATGACCCTCCAGAACACTCCGGCATCCGGTGTGCCTACAGGCTTGCCTTCAAACAGTATGGTGGTGCAACCTTTAAAAAGCGGCCCGTAAACGATATAGGAGTGTCCGACGACCCAGCCCACATCAGATGCCGCCCAGTATACATCTCCTTTGTCCACATTATATATATTTTTCATGGTCCACTTAAGGGCGACGACATGTCCGCCGTTGTCCCGAACCACGCCTTTGGGTATGCCGGTGGTTCCTGATGTATATAAAATATAAAGCGGATCCGTCGCTGCAACCGGAACACAGTCGTGGGGCTTTGCCTCTGCCATGACATCATTCCAATCAAGGTCACGGCCGTCAACCAGGGGTGCGGTTTCCATGGGTCGTTGCAAGATAATACATTTTTCCGGCTTAGCCGATGCCATGTTTATGGCTTCATCAAGGAGAGGTTTGTAAGCAATCACTTTGGCAACTTCAATACCGCAGGATGCGGATACAATGATCTTGGGCTTGGCATCATCAATTCTTACGGCCAGCTCCTTGGCGGCAAAACCTCCAAATACCACAGAATGAACTGCGCCAAGACGCGCGCAGGCCAGCATTGCAATGGCCGATTCGGCAATCATCGGCATATATATAAGTACCCGGTCCCCCTTTTTTACCCCCTGGGCGGCCAGCACACCGGCAAATACAGCCACCTCATCCCGCAGTTCATTATACGTGTATTTTTTTATCGTATTGGTGACCGGGCTGTCATAAATCAGGGCATCCTGATTACCCAAGCCGTTTTCAATATGAAAATCAAGCGCGTTGTAACAGGTGTTGATTTCACCACCGGTAAACCATCGGTAGTACGGCTTATTGGAATCGTCCAGCACCTTATCCCATTTTTTGTACCAGTGGCAATCCTCAGCCGCTTCCGCCCAGAAACTGTCCGGGTCTTTAATCGATTTTTCAAAAGCCTCATCATACGGATTGGTCATATTTTTTCCTCCTCCAGCATGCTGCTGATTTATTATTCATGGTAAATATACGGAAGGTGCGTATTCTTACTCAGGACTCGCGAAAAAATAACTTCATATTATAGCCATCCCGGATTCACCAGGGATTTATCCGATACTTAACCGAAAAATCCTCAAAACAGCCGGACAATATTATAGTTTAGAAGCCTTGGATTAAACGGGTAATGGTAGACTCAGAATTCCGCACCTATCCATGCGCCTAAACGGTGAACTTAATTTTACGCGAACCCCAAGCAAGAAAACTGTATAGTGATTCCACCAGTGTAGAATGGAACATAAAAAACTTTATGAAACTGTTCGATCCGGCCGGAAAAAAACTAAGTCTTCCGGCCGGAACTTTTTACCGTATCTTAGTTTGGTACTACTCAGGTTGTCCGGCTCCCGGTTTCAAAGCTTACGGTTATCTATCATATGTTCAGTATTAAAGAGCCGTTACTGCTAAATCGAACACCATCAAACCTGAATAGCTGCCTCTTTTTAATTGGATGAGTATTCTACCCCCAGAGTCCCCAACCAAACGATGCGGTGAACAGGATGGAAAAAACAACAAGAATTATCATCCATATATCTTCTCGTTTCATAATGAATATCTCCTATTAAATGTTTGGTTACGCTTCCTTGACCACGGTCATGGTCTCGGTTTCCATACGTTCAATCCGGTCATCAGACAGTGTCGACATTTGAGCTTTGAAACACAGAGCCCACATCATAATTATACCGAGAATCCACCAGAATATCTGCCATGACCACAGCGGGGTGAAGCCGGAAAAGGAAAATGCCTTGTTGCCCAGAATACATGCGGGTCCTATGGCAAAGAAGTACCATACCGGTACCACAAACAGCATCACCTTGCGCCATGCCTTCCCGCTTTCGCTGGGCGCGTCAATATCATCCAGAAAGGCGCGCACCTCATTTTGCCTCTTTATGGTCTCTTCATTGTCTTTAAATCCGAGTCCTCGGCAAATATAGGCCACAACGAGTCCGGAAAATGTTCCCCAGAATGCTGCATGCATGGAAAGTGGTCTGGGCCAGATGCTATAGGTAATCCAAACAGCAATCATGCCGGCCAAAACACCTAAAACCGCACCGATGGATGGGAACCTGAAACCCCAGATGACTCCCACTAGAAGCACATACATGACAAAGCCGAATGCCGTTGCAAAGGCTCCCAAAATAACCAGCGCCGCTTTTGATGTCAATCCAACGGTAAGGGCACCTGCGGTAAGCAGTGTGGCTAAAATACGGTTTACCCAAATCTGCTCAGCATGTCCGGCTTCCTGTTTTCTGATATACCGCCAGTAAAGGTCCCGCAGCAAAATGGAACCGCCGGTGCCGATATAAGGTGCAGCCGTGGAGTGGATGGCTGCGATGGCACCGAGAAAAACGATACCGAGCACGAATGGCGGCAGAAATTCCTTCATCAGGGTGGGTACCACCGTGGCCTGAGTTAAATTCTGAAAATTCGGATCACCGGCCACTTCAAGCACTTTGGCCCCCATTCCCTGAAATGCGGTGAAGAAGAACAGGGCAAAGCCGACCACAAAGGTGGACATAAACGCCTGCTGCCAGGCAAGCGGCTTGGGTGATTTGATACCAAAGGTCCACATGGTAAATGCCGGAGAGGACTGAATGCCCATCAGGGCGAACATGTAAGTCAAAACCATGACAGCCGTCCATGCTGTTTCGCCTTCCGCCCCGCCAAGACCCCAGTTGATTACACGGGGAACCTCCAGAAACCTTACATCCAGCGCAGCCACTGCGGCGGAAAATTTTTCCCAGCCTCCGAACTTGGGACCGGTCACAACGAAAAATCCAAGCAGAATGATACCACCCACCAGGAGCACAAACTGAATCACGCCTACCCAGGTGCTTGCTTTCAGTCCGCCGGTGCATACATAGAACCATACGATGAATCCCATAAAAATGGCACCAAATGCGACTGGAACACCGGCAATGATATGAAACAGTGCGGCCGAGGCCATCAGTTGAACGGCGGAATAAAACAGAGAGTATAACACCGCGGTCAAAACAACCAGAAATCTGAGAAACTCTGAATTGAAATAATAGGCATACATGTCTCCGGGTGTAATAAATCCGTATCGTTTGCCCATGAGCCACACCCTCTTGTTAAAAAACGTTCCGGTAATCGGAATGGTCAGCACATAGAATGAGGCAAAGGCATAGGCCAAACCGTCACGCCAGATCAGACCCGGGTGACCGATAAATGTCCACCCGGAAAAGGAGGCGGCGGTGGCCGCGAGCAAAAATGCGAAAAATGGGATAGACCGGCCCGCAATGGCATATCCCGCGGAGGTTTTTTCGGTAAAATAACCTTTTAACCCCCAGTAAAAACAATAAATAATATAAATGCCAAGCATTATGTAAACCCAAGTGGTTCCACTCATTTTTTCCCTCCTGTGCAAAGGTCAATGAAATTTAACTTTGATAGTTAAATTTCTGATAATAATTTAAACAGCACCAGGAATGTTTAACCACCTCCCTTCGGAAATATTTAAGATCTGATAAAAAAATTGTTTTCCTCTCCCTTTTTAACCGGTTTTTTAACCGGTATCCTGATACTGACAAAATTTAATTGTAAAAGAACGGATGCGGGAATTGAAAAATGTCTTTATTCCACAAGGCACAACTCCAGCAAATGCCAATCTTATTATCTGGCCATATTCTTGATCTCTTCCACTATTTCAGGGTTGGCCAGCGTGGTCACGTCTCCCACGTCCTGATTATTGGAAATTGCACCGAGAACCCTGCGCATGATCTTTCCGGAACGGGTTTTGGGCATATCACTCACGATCCATACTCCCTTCGGTTTGGCAATTTTACCGATTTCGTCACAAACCGCATCGGAAATCTTTTTGGCAAGCGCATCACTGGCTTTATAACCCGGTTTTAAAGCAATATAAAGATCCGGTTCCCTTCCCTTGATGTCATGGGCCACAGGAACCACCGCAGCTTCGGCGACCTCTTCAACGACAAGTGCTGCAGATTCTATTTCCTTTGTTCCCAAACGGTGACCGGACACATTGATGACGTCATCGATCCGTCCCAGGATACGGAAATACCCGTCCTCGGCCTCAACCGCGGCATCTCCCGTCATATACGGCCAGTCCTTCCAGTCCTTTGAGTCGGGATTCTTGCAATACCGGGCATAATAGGTATCCACATATCGATCCCTGTCTCCCCATATGGTCTGGAAACCTCCGGGCCACGGATTTTGAATGCAGATATTACCGGCTTTTCCTGCCCCTGCCGGAAGAATCTCTCCTTCTTCATCGTAGATGATCGGATGAATACCCGGCATTCCCGGTCCTGCGCTCCCCGGTTTCATCGGTTTTATTCCGGGTAATGTGCTGCAGAGAAACCCTCCTGTTTCGGTCTGCCACCAGGTATCCACGATGATCGCCTCACCCTTTCCCACCACTTCATGATACCATTTCCAGACCTCAGGTTCGATGGGCTCACCCACTGTGGTCATGTGTTTGAAATGATAATTATACTTGGCAGGTTCATCAGGGCCGATTTTTCTTAAAGCCCGGATTGCCGTGGGTGCGGTATGAAAGATGTTCACATCCAGATCCTGTGCAATCCGCCATGCCCTGCCGGCATCCGGATAGGTGGGCACCCCTTCATAAACCACCGTGGATGCGCATATGGCCAGTGGTCCATACACAATGTACGAGTGGCCGGTGATCCATCCGATATCCGCCATACACCAGTAAACATCTTCGGGATGAATATCCTGAACATACTTTGAAGTGCCTGCAGTATAGGAAAGGAATCCGCCGATGCTGTGCTGACAGCCTTTGGGTTTTCCGGTGGTTCCACTGGTGTACATGAGAAACAGAGGGGCTTCAGCAGGCATCGGTACAGGATCCACACGTGCCCCGTAATAATCTTTAAGCAAATCATTCACAAAATAATCACGACCCTCAACCATGGGTGTGGGACTTGAAGCTTTTCCGGGATAACGTTGCCACACCAGCACCTTGTCCACCTTCTGTCCGTCTTTTGCGGCCAGATCAACGGCAATATCTGCGTTTTGTTTGTGATCAAGAAGAGTGCCGCTCCGGTAATAAGCATCCATGGTGATCAGAACCCGGCTGTTGGAATCTTCTATTCTGTCCGCACAAGCTCTTCCGCTGAAACCGCCAAAAACCTGTGAATGAATCACACCAAGTCTGGCCAAGGCAAGCATGGTAATTGGAAGCTCGGCGACCATGGGCATATGAAGCGTTACCCGGTCTCCTGCTTTCAATCCGGCGAAATCACGAAGAAGTGCGGCAAACTCATTTACCCTCACATAGAGTTCCTGAAAGGTGATGTGTTCATATTTTTCTTCCAGGGGTTCCGGAACAAAATGGATGGCTGTTTTGTTTTTGTTCTTTGCCAGGTGTCTGTCAATGCAATTATAGCTGGCATTAATTTTCCCGCCGACAAACCATTTCCAGCATGGTGCGTCGCTGGTATCAAGGATTGTATGCCAGTATTCATACCAATCAAGAAGATCAGCATACTCCTTGAAGCAATTCGGGAAGTTATCCAGACCAAATCGATCATAAACAGCCGGATCTGTCATGTTCGCCTGGGCGACGAACTCATATGAAGGATAATAGTATTCTTCTTCCCCCCAGTGAACCGCAATTTGCGCTTCCGATGTTTCTACAACTTCTTTTTCTGCCATAGATCACACTCCTTAAAGCTAGTCATTTGTATTAAAATTTTTGCTCCTTTCCTCTTAAAAATTACTTTTCGCTAACCTCCTTTCCCATTCATTGATGACAATCTTATAAACAGATTTTTCATCATTTGAGTGGATAAAAGCCGTTTAACATTATTTGGTTATTCCCTGTCTGAAGATATCAAATGCAATATCTAAAGTTGGTTTAATAAAATCTTTTTTATTATCAATAATCTTTTTGCTTTCCTCCCAGAGAATCACCCCGGAAAACAACGCCCAAACAATATCGGCAAGTGCATTGGGATTTGTTTTAATAAAAACACCGGTGCTTATTCCCGAGGAAAAAATATCCGACATAATTTTGAGAGAACTCTGCGACAGCCTTTTAATTTCTGACAGCAGTCCGTCAGATAAGTTTTTTAGCGATTCGCTTGATTGAAGATGAAACAGGTTAATAAGAATTAAGGGGTCAAAATCATAAATATCGTATAATGCATCCTTTAATGATGCGATTCGTTGTTCATCATTGACATTTTTTTGATTTTTAACATGTTCGAGTCTGATATTAAGATGTTGGAGTATTCTTATGGATAGGGAGGCATAGAGTTCGTCTTTGTTTTTAAAATAGATATATATTGTCCCGGGACTTATTTCGGCTTCTTCTGCAATATCCTCCATCGTTGCTTTATTAAATCCTTTGGCAGAAAAGATCCTTTTGGCAGCAACAATGATCTGTTGTCGCCTTCTTTCTTTTTCGCGTTCCTTTCTTTCCTTTATACCCATTTTTTAAAATGAATTATATTTATTGTTTATAAACCTATATATTTGATAGTTATTATTTGTCAAGATAAATCTATTTATTTTTTTGTTTTTTTCTCCATTTATTCAACTCGTTTTAAAAGTTTAATCAAGAGCTCAGGTTTGTATCTTTTAATCTGGTCTAATGGTTCATTCGGATCGGTATTAAACAAAAACAGAAGATGCCAATATTTTTTTATGTGTTATTATATCTATTGGTTATATGTTTTTAATTTTTTTTCTAAGTTTCAACCCGCACCGGTCTGACCATATTTTAATAAACTACTTGCTATTTTTACCAATAATGATTTATATGGCTACCCGGTTTATATAATCTTACGGTTTGAATGTGCTGAAAATGAAGTAAGGTGATAGAAAACAGCCGATAGATCACTCAATTTGATCCTGACATACTTAAAAGATATAGGTTGGGTGGACTATTTATCCTGCTTTTAATAAAACTTTTCCCGGTAAGGAAGATAATAATGATCAATATAAGTGTTAAATTTAAGGAATATCCCACCGGTGTTAAAATGGGCATATGGTTTTTAATTGCCGGTTGGATTGCGCATTATTTTTATTTTTTAAAATTTTTAATGAGTGAATTTCCGGTCAAAACGCTCTACCTCCAGCTCGGTATCGGTGTGGCCATATGCTATTTTGTGGCCAGCATCAATAAATGGGCCAGATCATTGTGTATATTTTTCAATTTTGCCATCATAGTGCTGTATCTTTTCTATTTTATTTTATATATTAACATCAGCAATTATGATTTGGCCTTTCTCACCGCACTGGTTGTGGTTTTATTTTCCATATCAACCTATTTTATGACCAGAAAAGAATCTTCTCAGTATTTCAAAACATATAACCAAACAGACGACAATGGGGAGTCGTCAGACGATTGAAAACCGATGACGCCGAAGAAAGTTTTATTTACAATAACGTTTGCGCTGTCATCGTTTAATGGAGGAAATTTATGCCTGCACTGCCATCCAAGGATGTCGTATGTAAATGCGGACATGCTATGACTATTGATAGAAAAAAAGTCCTGTGTATAAAGTGCGGAAAGTATGTATTCTATAATGAAGAAGAGCGAAGAAAACACCAGATAAATACAGTGTACGTTGTGATAGCCTTTGCATCGGCGCTTGGTTTAATCACCTATTTTTTTATTGAACTGATCGCTACTCCGCTGTTAAAGTTCTAAAGAATTCACTCCAGGATATCTTTAAGCATGGGGTTTTGAATGATTTTTTTCAGGGATGCCTTGTTTTCTCGCAATTGCTCCAGGCTGGAAAACCGAAGATTTAGCCAATAGGTCGAAGCCTCAAAATTTTTTGGCGGAATCAGTTTCATATGACTGCCAATTTGTAGCTGGTTGATTTTTATGTCACGCTCTTTTTCAGCTTTGGTAAGTTCAGGGAAACGGCGCTGTTGTAAATACTGTCTGATTTTATTTATCTTTTGGCTTCTATCCAGATCCTTATCATCCGCTATTTCCCGCAGCAGACTCTGGGTCAGCAAGCTGATAATTGAAATATTTTCCCTAATGGCAATTTCTTTGATATGAGTAAGTATCTCCCTTTGTTTGTTAAGACTCATTTTTAGCTTTTCAAATAAAATTGCCAAAGCTGACCCTTCCTTCTTTTCCAGCGTTTCCAGTTCTAAAGCCATGGAAAGAGAAAGCGTGTTGGAAAGCACACCGTTTTGAATATCCCGGGGAAATTGGCAAATCTTTATAACCTTATTAATCATAGACGGATTATCCGGCAAACCTAATTCTGATGAAGCCCTGGCAAGATCTTGGTTATCCTGGTAAAATTCCGATAGCATATAAAATGATCTGGACTGTTCAATCAGGTTTAAAGGCCGTTGAAGCAAATTTTCGACTATGGCCAACTTCACACATTGAAGTTTTTCCATGTCAGCATCCACCACCCTTGCAGGCAGTTGGCACATCCCAAGATTTTGACAGGCAGAAATCCTTCTGAAACCACTTATAATTTGAAAACCGGAATTTTTTTTCCTCAAGATGGGTGGGTTTAAAAGCCCCACCTGTTGGATAGAAAGCATCAGGTCTTCTGTCCGTGTGGCCGTGGTAATACGAAAGGTATCATCCGCAAAATCTATTGAGGTCAAATCTATCGAGACCAAATTGAGTAAGGATTGACAAACAAAATCTTCCCTAAAATTCATTATTTCTGCCGGTCAGTTTGTTTAATGCGTCAATGTATTTGTTGCGGGTATTTTCTATCACTTCTTCAGGAAGCGGAGGGGCAGGAGGCTTTTGGTCCCAGTTTATGGAAAGCAAATAATCTCTTAGATACTGCTTGTCGAAGCTTTGTTGAGATCCACCGAGTCGGTAGCTTTCTTTTGGCCAGAACCTTGAAGAATCAGGGGTTAACACTTCGTCAATAAGGATAATCTCATCCTGCAAGAGTCCGAATTCAAACTTCGTATCCGCAATGATTATCCCCTTTGGTTCGGCAATTTCAGCTCCTTTGGTATATATTTCATAACTAAGCGCTTTAACCTTTTCTGCGGCATCTTTTCCTATTAATTGAACGGTTTCGGCAAAATCGATATTCACATCATGGATACCCACCTCTTCTTTTGTGGACGGGGTAAAAATTGTTTCCGGCAGCTTTTCCGATTCGCTAAGGCCTTCGGGCAATTTAATGCCGCATACCCGGCCTGACTCCTGGTAGGATTTCCATCCTGACCCTGAAATATATCCTCGCACCACACATTCAACAGGAAGCGGTTTGGTTTTTTTAACCAGCATGCTTCTCCCTTCAAGCACATCCGCATGCTTTTTGCATTCTTCGGGATAGTCGTCTGTATGGGTAGAAACAATATGATTTTCTATAAGCGACTTCATTAAATCAAACCAGAAAAGTGAAATTTGGGTCAGGATTTTTCCTTTATCGGGTATTGGATCCGGCATAACCACATCAAAGGCGGAAATTCTATCAGTAGCGACCATTAGCAAAGTATCTCCCAGGTCATAAACATCTCTAACCTTTCCCCTTTTAAAAATCTTTAAACCGGGAAAATCTGTTTTAATTACATTTGTTTTCATTATACAATCGTTCCTTTACATGCATAGACAAAGAAAATTGCCCAAATTTGATGATTTTTTATTTCACCTTTCAATACTAAAACAGCCCTTTAGTCACTTTTCTTTTTATCTTTAAATGCTTTGATATATTTTTGCAGAATTTCGCTTGCGGTATCATCCTTATCGGTAAATTGGACACCGACTTCATACTTTCCATCTTCATCTTCGGCAGCATGGACCACTTTCCCATTAATATTGACAAGGTCTTCTTTTAAGCCAATGGTAAGCAACAACCTATCATTTAGATGAACCGGAATACGTGTTTCCAGAAGTATTCCCGATTCCGATACATTTAAAGTTCTGCCAATAGTTTGTGACCCTTCATCATTTTTACCATCAACAAATACATACGACAGATTCAGTGAATTCACTCTAAAGTGTTTTCTTTTGTCTTTGGATTCCATGATTTTTCTCTCTTATTTTAAGTCTATCATTCTGAGGCCATTGTAGCACATTGCTTTGTGAGACCTTTGCAAAACGGCACTTTTTGCCCGATTTCTGCGTCCCCGATGAGCGGGATCTTCGCTTCGCTTCGACAGGCTCAAATTTCAATCCTCGAAATATTCAATATATTCCTGTGGTTGATCCGCCTGAGGCGGATAGCCTTTCTTGAACTCGAACAAAAATTACCATTTTTCAAAGGTCTCTTTGTTAAAGGCGGTTCTTATCTATCCGCCTTGTGCGACAGTCTCTTCCTGTAATCGAATGAAACTTTTTATTTCTGTACTAGTTTTGTCTGGTACTTACTGGCCAACAATGTGGTTACCGATGTACAGGTGGCCATATTTTCAATAATGTTCTTAAAAGTTGATGAAAGACGGTCATGTTCTTGCTGTAGTTTTTTTAGATCAATCGGATTTAACTTTAAATCCTTTGATGCAAAAACAAATGCATTGTGGGGTTCATGTCCCAGGTTAAAGAACGGGATATTGCCGAAGTAATCACCTTTGCCTATGGTTGAAAGCGGGACAAATCCCGTATCGTTTTTACGTGCAATCACCACATTGCCCTTGGTGATGGTAAAGGCTCTCTCTTCATTTTCCCCCTGCTTAATAACCGTTTTTTTATTTTTAACATATTCATTAAAGTAATATTTTTGCATATACAGGTCAATTGTATTGCTGGAAACCTGCTTAAGCCTTTTGTCAAGGCTTTTTACCACCCCTCTGAGTTCAGGCGACATTTTGGCAAACTCTTCGGCAAGACGCTGAGAATCAAGCATGCCAAGTTGAACATGCCCCCTTGCTACAACTGTGGCACTTCTTACATTACCTTCAGAAAGAAATGATGCAATACTTCCCACAAATGAACCATTGCTTATACTGATCAATTTAAGTTTTCCTTTGGGTGTTTCCTTGATGATATCAACGATGCCTTCCAGAATGACCCACATCCAGTTTCCGTAATTTCCCTCAAAAACAATTTCGTCACTGTCGAAAAACTCTTCTTCGTCTATGACATACATGTAATCCACTATAGGACCCTTGACCAACGGCAACTGTGTCTTTTTCCCTTTTGCCGTCTCGGATTTATCTTTAAAAGTTACCGGTCCTAATTTTTCTATCTTGCCGTCATCCACCATCCTGGTGCCATCCAAGATGATTTCCATACGATTTTTATTTATTACATTTTTTTTATCCACATCTTCCATGCAGAATTCAAACTCACCCTCTATCCATCCAAATAGAGAATAAAGTGCATCCAAACCTGACAAAGGGCCATTGGAAGCATCCACTGGGTTACCGTTGTTCACATATATTAAACCGGGCTCCTCGGCGTATTTGCTGGTGATGTGCAATATCCCTTCGCTGTTGTTGGTACCAAGTATCTGCAAAAGCTCTCCCAGATTTAGAAAGTCAAGTTTTCCTGAAAAGGCGCTATTTTTGTTCATGGTCTGCTTTTTACTGTTCCCAGTTCAGTTCTTTTCTTAGGGATTGTAAAGTTAATTTTAAGCATGCCTGCAAAGTTTTTCCCACGCCTTCTCCGGTAACCGCACTCGATTTAAATGAAGGGACCTTGAGCTGCCGGTTTAAGTCTTTTTCCATTTGTTCAAGGGGCAACAGTGGAATCCCTTCCTTACCCAGATCCCGCTTATTGTATTGCATGACCAGAGGGACTTTTAAAATGTTAAGGCCATACTCTTTTAAGTTCTGGTGCAGATCCTTGAGGGAAAGCATGTTTTTTTGACGTCTGACTTCGAGAGAATCAGCCACAAAAACGATACCGTCAACTCCCCTTAAAACAAGTTTTCGGGTGGACGAATATTGCACCTGTCCCGGAACGGTATATAAATGAACCCGCACATCGCAGCCTTTCATTTTTCCCAGTTCCATTGGGAGAAAATCAAAAAAGAGGGTTCGATCACCGTCGGTATTAATGGATACCATATCGGTGGTTACCTGTTTTTTATAGGATTTGTGAATATACTCAAGATTTGTAGTTTTCCCACACCTGCCAGGTCCGTAATATACTATTTTACACTCTATTTCCCGTTTTTTCAAATTAACGATAGCCATGCAATCAAGCTCCAAATGTGAATATTCAACTCTAAATAGTAAAAAGTATCACCGTTTTTGTTTACCCATCGACGACCTTGATGTCCAAACTGCAATCCCCCTTTTTGGGTCCTGATTTTATATATGTCATATTGGAAACAATCCCAGAACCGTTAAATATGGCTATGGGAGAAAAAAATTGAATGTCATCTATCCTAAATCCCACCTTCAAGTTTTTAATACGCCCCTGATCCCCGGTCGGTACCATGACATTGATCACGTTTCCCTGCTGAAAAGTCACATCAAGTTCAATGGCTCTGCCTTTTTGAGGTCCTTTATTCGACATGATTACGATAGAGCTGATATCAGGAACCTCTTCTTCATTTTCCTCCAAATCAAGAGGCTCGGTTTTTGTCGTTTTTTTAACTTCATTAAGGGTTTTCTTTATCCCTTTTTTCTCAAGGCTGCTTTTAAGAAAAAGTCGAACTTGTTCCAATTGATCGTTTCTAAACAGACGACTGGTTATCCATTGGTTATATTGCTCTATGGCGTCATCCGGAGCAGATAACGCCATATAACACCTGACAATATTCTTGGCCGCATTCACCCGTAAGGATTCCACCCTTATCAAATTTTCAAGTTCTTTTAAAGCCCTTTTATATTGGCCGAATTTCGCCAGATTAAGCGCACCTTCAAGTGCGGCTTCATCCTTTCCCATTTTTCGGGAAAAGAACTTTTTGTTTTTAATAATCTCCTGCGTCTTTTTTGTCATCTTTGGTGACGCAGGTGTATTTTTTTTTCTAAAGTCAGATTCAAGTGCTCCCAATTTTTGCGAAATGACGTGAATAAGGTTTTGCCGGTTTTTAATGGTATTACTTTTCAGAATTAATTCGGAGGCGATATTATATTTTTCCATCGCTTCCTGCAACAATCCCTGATCGCGATATACCTCCGCCTGCTGCAATAATGATTTGATGGTATTCATTGTGCGCTTAGCATTATAATATCGACAAGTTACGACTTTAGAAAAAATACCGCGCCGCTTAGCAGTTTATCAATTTAAAATAGGATTACACTTTCTAACAGCTTGTTTAGATTATTTATTTCAATATCTACCTTTTTTTTTACCAATCAGGTAAAAACTGCGAATAGTGCCTGATTGCACCATAATGTGCTGTCCTGTCAAACAAAATATATTTTATACCTCGTTTTTAGGGTAAATGTCAATATAGTAAATCATATAAATATGTTGACAATAATTATAATTATGTTATCGAATCCCTGTAACTTAATACTATATATAAGGAGATTTTCCATGGATAAAAAAGTAACCGTAGTCGGAGCCGGTAATGTGGGTGCCACAGCTGCCCAGAGGCTGGCAGAAAAAGAACTTTGTGATGTCGTTTTGGTTGATATTATTGAAGGCGTACCCCAGGGAAAAGCTTTGGATCTTACCGAAGCTGCACCTATCGAAAAACACGATGCGCATCTTGCGGGAACCAATACATATGAGCAATCAAAAGACTCAGACATTGTAATCATTACCGCGGGCATTCCACGAAAGCCAGGCATGAGTCGTGATGATCTTATCAGTACCAACGCGGGAATAATGAAAAACGTGACGGAACAGATCGCCAAGCTGTCCCCTGAGGCCATATTGATTGTGGTAAGCAATCCCCTTGACGCCATGTGCCAAGTTGCCTTTGATACAAGCGGGTTTCCCAAACAGCGAGTAATCGGAATGGCCGGTGTATTGGATTCAGCACGATTCAGGGCTTTTATTTCCATGGAGCTTAACGTTTCCGTTGAAAATACCCACGCTTTTGTTCTTGGCGGTCATGGAGATACAATGGTACCTTTACCTCGGTATTCCACCGTTGCAGGAATACCTATTACGGAGCTCCTCCCCAAAGACCGTATTGACGCTATGGTTGAAAGAACCGCAAATGGCGGTGCGGAAATCGTCGGGCTGCTGAAAACCGGGAGCGCGTATTATGCGCCTGCTTCTGCAGCAGTTGAAATGGCCGAATCAATCCTCAAAGACAAGAAAAAGATCCTTCCATGCGCGGCCTATCTTGAAGGAGAGTATGGCATCAATGATCTATTTATCGGTGTTCCGGTGAAACTTGGGGCAGCAGGTGTTGAGGATATTATCCAGATTGACCTGACTGAGGCAGAAAATGCGGCACTCAAAAAATCGGCCGACGCCGTACAAGAGCTCAAGGAATTACTAAAAAAGCTAGGAAGCTAGGAAGTCAGTAAGCTGGGGAGTTAGGATGTAAGAGGACATAAGCGCTAAGTTATTTTTGAGCCGGATGGACTGCTGAAGGCTTACAGAAGAAAATTAACATCCAACATCGAACGTCCAACATCGAATTTTGAATAAGGTATTCTGCCTGTTTTTTTTAAAATGGCGGAGCGAAGCGATTTCATCATTCGATGTTCAATGTTGGATGTTCGACGTTCATCGCTTCCCGGACTCCCAGCTTACTTGCTACTGACTCTGCTGTTTTGTAGCTTATGCCGGGTACAGCACTCAATTCTTCGATGCTTGCTGACCTTATTTTTGTAATACTTTTAAAATGCCTGAGCAGTATTTGTTTTCTCTTTTTTCCAATCCCCGGAATGGTATCAAGCACAGACCGCATGGATGTTTTTCCTCTGCGCTTTCGATGAAAAGAAATAGCAAACCGGTGCGCTTCATCCCTCACTCTTTGCAGGAAAAGCAACAGATCCCCTTGTTTGGCAAAATTGACCGGGTTTACTCTGCCGGGCTTATATATTTTATCCTGTACCTCTCCTCTTTTCTCATCTTTTTTAGCGATGCCGATAATATCAAATCTACCCTCTAGGTTGAGATCTTTAACCACTGAAACGGCAATATTCAGTTGACCTTTTCCCCCATCCACCACCAAAAGGTCTGGAAAAGGCTTTGATTTTTCTCCCTTGCCGTAACGTCTTCTCAACACTTCATTCATGTAAGCATAATCGTTATGTTTGGAAACCGTATTGATTGCATAACGTCGATAGGCCGACTTTTTCGATTTTCCATTTTCAAAAACAACCATGCCCGCCACCGGCTCCTTTCCTGATATGTTGGAGTTGTCAAAACATTCAATTCGCTTTGGCAGTCGGTTTATTTTTATTTTTTTCTGAAGTCTGGCCAGAATTTTTCTATCGGCAGATAAGGAAGCCATCTCTTCTTTCAGACCGATATCTGCATTCCTGTCCGCCATCGCCATAAGCTTTGCCTTTTCACCTCTTCTTGGCCAGAGAATACTTACTTTTTTCCCTTTGATGCTCTTTAACCATTCCTCGATTAAGGCAGAATCTTCAACCAGCATCGGGGTAAGTATTTCTTGGGGAATAAAAGGCTCTTTCTCATAGTACTGCCTGATAAATATTCCGATTGTTTCAGCATGGCTTGACAGGGTTTCGCAGAAAACAAAATTTCGAGTTCCCACCAGAACCCCCCCGCGGACAATCAAAACAGTGATGAGAGTCAATTCATGGGACCCGGCAATCCCTATCACATCCCGGTCAATAAAATCAGTTGAAACAACCACCTGTTTTTCAACCGTCTTTTCTAAGGCAAACATTTTATCCCTTAACATGGTAGCAGTTTCATAATCCTGATTGTCTGCTGCGGATATCATCTCTTTTTTTACTTTCTGTATGAGATCGCATGTACTTCCTTTTAAAAACAGAATAACTTCCCTGACAATTTCCCCGTAAACATCTCTATCAATATCATTGCAGCAGGGGGCAAGACATCTTTGCATTTGGCTGTTGAGACATGGTCGGGTTCTTGTTTTAAAATCGCTGGTGTGGCACTTGCGAAGTTTGAAGGTTTTATTGATCATCTTCAGGGTTTGTTGAACTGCTGCAGAAGAAACAAACGGTCCAAAATACATGGATCCGTCTTTCTTTATTTTACGGACAATAGTGAGGTTTGGATAGGGATGAGTGGTATCCAATCGTATGGAAGGATAACGCTTATCATCTTTTAAAAAAACATTGTAGCGTGGTTTGTATCGCTTGATTAAATTCGACTCGAGAATCAACGCTTCTTTTTCGCTGATTGTCACTATGGTATCAAAACGTTCAATTTTTTTTACCAGCACACTTGTTTTTATATCCGGCTGAACGGGTTTAATAAAATATGAGGCCAGTCTTTTTTTAAGATTTCGCGCTTTGCCGATGTAAATGATGGTACCTGCCGTATCTTTCATGAGATAGACACCCGGACCTGATGAAACCCTTGATAATTGGTCCTTGATACCGGATGTTTTTCGATTTTTATTTGGTGTTAAATTCACTGTCAAATACAATCATTTCTTTCAGGTGTCTGATCTGATCTCTTATTTGGGCGGCTTCTTCAAATTTAAGGGCTTTGGCTGCTTTTTTCATCTCTTTATCCAAAGATTTGATGATATCATCTAAATTATCCAAAGATTCAAATCCGACCACATCTTCAGACACCATGCTTATTTCCGGGGTGCTAAAATCATCCTCAAAAGAAAACACCTCGGCTATATCTTTTTTAATACTTTCAGGGGTAATCTTATGCCTCCGGTTAAAATTAGCCTGGATTTCCCTGCGGTGGTTCATCTCATCAATGGCTTCTTTCATGGATTTTGTCATGTGTTCAGCATACATGATTACTTTGCCGTTAATATTTCTGGAAGCGCGCCCGCATGTCTGAATCAAAGATCTTGTTGAACGCAAAAAACCTTCTTTATCCGCATCCAATATGGCCACCAGTGAGACTTCCGGTATATCCAGTCCTTCCCGAAGAAGATTGATGCCAATCAACACATCAAATTGGCCTGTTCTAAGATCTTTAATGATATCCATTCTTTGTAAAGTTTTTATATCGGCGTGAAGATAGCGTACCTTTACTCCCAAATCAAAATAATACTCCGTAAGATCTTCCGCCATCCTCTTGGTCAGGGTGGTGACCAGAACTCTTTGGCCATTTTTTTTACGCAGTAAAATTTCTTCGTAAAGATCATCCACCTGATTTATTGCACTCCTGACATCAATCTCCGGATCAATCAAACCGGTGGGTCTCACTATCTGTTTAACCACAGCGTTTTTTCCCTTTTTAAGTTCGTAATCCGCAGGAGTGGCCGATACATAGACAGTTTGTTTAATTCTGGATTTGCATTCTTCAAATTTAAGGGGACGGTTATCCAGGGCAGAAGGCAACCTGAACCCATATTCCACCAAGGTTTTTTTGCGGGATCTATCTCCTTTGTACATGCCACGCAGTTGAGGCATGGCAATATGACTCTCGTCAAAAAAAACCAGAAAATCATCGGGAAAATAGTCTAGCAGCGTTGGCGGGGGTTCTCCTGCCGCCCTTTGAGTTAAATGCCTGGAATAGTTTTCTATTCCGTTGCAATATCCAAGTTCTGATATCATTTCAAGGTCGAAATCGGTTCGCTCTTCGATCCGCTGGGCTTCAATCAACTTGTTTTCTTTTCTGAAATAGTCGATCCGTGACTTTAACTCTTCTACAATCGTTTCAGTCGCCTGTTTTAACCTGGATTTATGAGCAACATAATGACTGGCGGGAAATATAGTCACATCCTGAAGCTTTTTAATAACCGTGCCTCTAAGAGAATCGATTTGGGCAATGCCTTCTATCTGGTCGCCAAAAAAATCGATGCGAATGGCCATTTTTTCTTCATATGCCGGGAATATCTCGACACGGTCGCCCCTCACTCTAAAAACGCCTCTGTGAAAATCAAAATCATTTCTTTCATAATGCATGGAAACCAGGCCTGACAACATCCTGTCTCGATTGACCTCCTCATTATTTTCAATGTTGATACGCATGGAAAGATAGTCTTCCGGGGCACCTATTCCGAATATGCATGAAACGCTGGCAACGACAATCACATCCTTTCGTGAAAGCACGGACCGCGTTGCGCTGTGACGCAATTTATCGATCATTTCGTTTATGGATGAATCTTTCTGAATATACGTATCACTGGAAGGAATGTAGGCTTCGGGCTGGTAGTAATCGTAGTAACTGACAAAATACTCAACCGCATTTTCCGGAAAGAGAATTTTGAATTCGTTATATAGCTGGGCGGCTAAAGTTTTGTTCGGGGCAATCACCAGAGTCGGTTTCTCCACCCTATCAATTACATTGGCCATGGTGAATGTCTTGCCGGAACCGGTGACGCCAAGCAAAACATTATGTGGCTTTCCGCATAAAATATTTTTACTTAATTCTTTTATGGCGTTGGGCTGATCACCCTTGGGGGTGAAATCGGAAACTAATTTAAATAAAGACATGATGTGTTTGGCACGAAAAAATCGGTCATTTATTGCTGGTCACAACCGGCTGGTTGTTTTTTATTTTGAAAAGTGATGTTACGGGTTACGGGTTGCGCGTTTCGCGTTACGGGTTATCAAATAAAGGACTATTTTCGATTAACAACTCGCAACACGTAACTCGCAACATGCGGTGTTCAAGATGAAATCCATTTCAGGGTTAATCAAGGCCGGGCATTCAGAACCCGGATACATCCATTTCACTTTACCTTCCAGACAGTTCCCTCCGGTCCATCTTCAAGTTTGATATTCATTTCCTCAAGCTGTTTTCTGATAAAATCCGCCTTTTCCCAGTCTTTGGCCTTTCTGGCAGCAAAACGCTCCTGAACCATTTTATCTACTTGGGCGGCATCAAACGATGTATTGCCAAGCCGGAAAGATTTTTTGTTATCAAAGTACGTTTGGGGCGATTCTGTTAATATCCCGAGAATTCTGCCTATCTTAAGGATATCTGCCCGGCCGGATTTGACGGTTTTTTCAACTTCACCAGAGAGATTGTCCGATTTTTCATCCAGCAACCGGTTGATCATACGTACAGCGCCAAAAAGAACACCCGTACCACGGGCAGTGTTAAAATCATCATTCATTGCATGGGAAAAATCCTTCCATACGGCTTGGTTGCCTTCAAATTTTTCACTTAATGGTGGTCCGATTCTCTTTTCCATGCGTTGGAGAACTTTGTAAATCTTATCGAGCCCGGTGCTTGATTCATCCATCGCTTTATCGGTAAAATCGATCGGACTGCGATAATGATTGGAAAGCAGGAACAGGCGAATGGCTTCCGGATGATAAGATTTCAATACATCCTTTATCATCAGAAAATTCCCCAGAGATTTGGACATCTTTTCCTGGTCGATGTTTATAAACCCATTATGCACCCAGTATTTAACAAATTGTTTTCCAAAGGCTGCTTCGGACTGGGCAATTTCGTTTTCATGATGAGGAAAAGTCAGATCTCTTCCGCCTCCATGAATATCAATTGTTTCTCCAAGCAAGGCATAGATCATCGCGGAGCATTCGATATGCCAGCCGGGTCTCCCTTTTCCCCAAGGACTTTCCCATGAGGGCTCTCCAGGTTTTGCAGACTTCCATAAAGCAAAATCAAAAGGATTTCGCTTCCTTTTGTCTACATCAACCCTGGCGCCTGCCTCCATCTCTTCAAGTTTTCGACTGGAAAGCTTCCCGTAGTCCGGAAAAAGCTCTACGGCAAAATAAACATCGCTATCTATCTGGTAGGCCAAGCCTTTTTTTATTAGCTTTTCAACAAGTTGGATGATATCGTCGATATGCTCTGTGGCTCTGGGTTCAAGGGTCGCCCTTTCAACCTTTAACCCATCCATATCCGTATAAAATTCGTTTATATATTTTTCCGCAACTTCTGTTGAATCTATGCCAAGCTCTTTTGCTTTATTTATTATTTTATCATCCACATCGGTAAAATTTCTCACATAAGTGACTTCATATCCCTGTGACCTGAGATAACGTGCCATCACATCGAAAACCACCACGGATCTTGCATGACCGATATGGCAAGAATCATAAACAGTCGGGCCGCAGACGTACATTCGCACCCTTCCCTTTTCTATGGGTTGGAAAGTTTCTTTTTTTCTACCTAAAGTATTATAAATCTGTATAGTCATGTTAATATTTCCTATATGTTGAGATACACCTGCGGCGAATTCTTAAATGTTTGCATATTTATTAAATAAAGTTTGGTTACTTTTCTGCTTTTTAAATAAACATATTTTCAAACGTGTTTTGAACCGCAGAATATCGAACAAGGAATATCGAATGGCGAAGTTTTCCTTCGTAATTCTGTCACGTCTATGGCGTGATTCGATATTCAACATTTTATTCAATTAAAGCGACACATATCGCACCTATCCCTTCCCCCCTGCCGAACATTCCGAGGCCTTCGGTGGTGGTGGCTTTAATATTGATACAGTTTTGGTCCACATTCATAGCCAAGGCAATATTTTGTTGCATCTTTTCCCTGAAAGGGGAAATTTTCGGCTCTTGAGCAATCACAGTGGAATCTAGATTTACCAGCTTAAATCCCTTTTGGGTAATTTGCTTATATGTTTTTTCCAGCAGCTTAATGCTTGAAATCGCTTTAAATTTTTCATCCGTGGGCGGAAAATACAACCCGATATCCCCCAAGCCTGCCGCGCCAAAAAGTGCATCACAGATCGAATGAACCAGCACATCCGCATCTGAATGCCCCAGGAGTCCTTTTTCGAAAGGAATCACCACCCCGCCCACAATAAGTTTTCTCCCGGATATTAAACGGTGTACATCATATCCTGTACCGATTCGCATATATTATCCTGTTGTTAAATAGAGTGGATGGATTCGCCCAAAATCGGTTTTATCAGTAAAATTGATATTTTTTATAACATAAACGGTTTTGCCCGTAAAGGTTAACGATTGGAAGTTAAGAAAAAAGATACGTGCATTTGTCCTTTTATCCCCAGAACAGAGCAGGACTGATTTCATACCATGACAGCCCTGTCATTATCGACTTCCGGGGACAGGGGCTCATGATGCCGTTGATAACAAACAGATCGATGGTATGGTGCAAATCAAATTTCAGGGTAAGTTGGTCATAAAACAGTTTCAAGAGTCCCGTTTCAAACTTAAACCCGGTACTATGAGTCATGATGATATCCAGAAGATGGGAAAGCTTTTTCACCTCTTCAGCGCCCCAATCCGCAAAAATCAGGTTTAATAGCGTTTCCAAACAAATAAATCCTTTTTTACTGAATACCACCGGAATTTGCCTGACCACCGGAGCAATCATATAGGTGCTGTATGCGCCAAAATCAATGTTTCGCTCTTCCCATGCAGGACCTGCCGATGTTTTTAAAGGAATAAGAAGCCGTTGTTGATATCCCAGCAGGATAAGGTCGTTTTTTTCAGCTCTGGCAAGGTCAATCTCTTCATATGAAAGGGTGGTGCCAGCCGCATGCCGGTCAAAAAAATAATCCAGCAGACGGGCGTCGTATTCTGGAAATTGGCGATATAAAAGGGTGCGGAGCGCCTCTTGCTTCATGATCTCAAAAAGCCCCCAGTTCAGCAAAAACGCTGGGGTTGTATTCATACACCGGGGATGAGGATCGGGCAACTTCGGCAAAAGCCATCAGCTTTGGGCTGATAATACCGGAACCTTTGAGCACGGCGATCATGTGGCCTGTTTTGTTTTTCAGTCCATTACGAGAACATGCCCCTCCGATGCCGGCGCCGGAAACGGTATAATAGGTGCAAGCGCGTTTTATGGCAAGGACCAAATCCGGGATTTTTTCCCATTGCGCTTCATCCATCACTCTGAACAAATCATAAATGGCCTTCCTGGAGTCCCAAACCCCACTCAACCGTGCGTTCTTTACCAGCATCCGTGAAATATTGGGCATTTCATAGGACTCTCCCGGTTCAGCAAGCAGAATTCTGGAATCCCATTCCCCGCATTTTGCAGATCGTACCGGAATGATTAGCCTCCATCCCCAAAGCTCCAACAGCACTTCGGTCAGATGGTCACCGGCAATTTCCCTGATGTGGTTATAATGGGTGACATCATTCTCAACAAACCGATCAAGCACTGATGCAAACATCTCCACCAAAGCATCATCCTGCAAAAATGAGTTTAGCGCTTGTGCCAAATGAATCATGCTTAATACCCGGTTTCAATGACCCGATTCCATTTTAGGTGAAAAAATCACTTAACGGCAGTCGCTCTGTCGCCATGGATACGGCCATTATCCTGTCAGCGATATGCGTGGTCGTTTTTAGAGCAGGCCTCGCCAAAGTATTTAAACAAGGTGACCATACGATGGTCACTTTCTATCAACCACTCCGGATGCCACTGCACACCGACAATCCAGCTGGCATCGATTCCCTCGACAGCCTCAATAATCCCATCCGGTGCATGCGCCACGGCGTGAAGACCTTGACCCAGTTTGTCAATGGCCTGGTGGTGAAGGCTGTTAACCGATGCGTCGCCTTCACCGATAATTTCAGCCAGTCGGCTGCCCGGCAGCATTTTTACGGTATGAGACAGTAAATCTTTCGGATAATCGGGATAATAGTCATGCTTGGCGGCATGGGGTAACTGGGAGGCAATATCCTGCCAGAGTGTTCCACCTGCAACAACGTTCAACACCTGGATACCACGGCATATGGCCATGATGGGGAGATCGGCTTCCAGCGCCCAGTGAGACACCTGGATTTCCATGCTGTCTCTGGCAGGTGTCACCTTGCGCAGTCCCTTATGCGCGGACTGGTGATAGTGAACGGGATCAAGGTCGGGTCCGCCAATCAACAGCAAACCGTCAATCATTTGAAATAATTGTTTCAGAATCTTACGGGACTGAATGACCGGTAGGATAAGCGGTATGGCGTCAACTTTAAGCAGTGCGCGAATATAGCTGTCCGGCACGGCCGTGGATTGATTTCCCAGAATATCTTCACTTTCATGCCAGTATCCGGGAATACCGATTACTGGAGCCGGATGGCCGGATATCGTTGATGCTATCAATAAATACACCTTTTGGTTTTTACTGGCTTTTCCCTCTGTTTTGCTTTGGTATGCATTGTCCGTTTTACCAGGAGTTGAATCCCGATATGCAGTGGTAATGAAGAGCCAGCATGATTTATATTCTCTTACAACAAAGAGGCATTGAAATACTGTATCGATACATTATTGTCAATATGGTATTTTATGCCATAAAGAGTTAAAAATTCGGGATTTAGGGAGATATCGCTGTTTACTTTACATTGGTGTTTTGTTAAAGTTAGCCAAACAGTGGATTCAATGAATGAAACGGGTTTGCAGCGAAATATATTTCAAGAGGAGAATGAATGGACATCGCTAAGCTGATAAAAAAGACTATAAAAACAAGCCATAAGGCATTATCTGAATCAGAATCAAAGCAATTTCTTAAAAAATTTCACATTCCGGTCATCAAAGACACCGTTGTATCAAATAAAGATGAAGCAGTTAAAGCTGCGCAAAAAATCGGCTTCCCGGTGGTGGTTAAGGGACTCGGTGCCAATCTGCTCCACAAAACCGAACTGGGCCTGGTCCACCTGAATTTGACTGACTCTCAGTCCGTGGAAAATGCTGTCATCTCCATTGCTGAAAAAGGAGGAAACAGCCTGGAAGGCTTTTTGATCCAGCCACAACTCAAAGGGAAACGAGAGTTGGTGGCCGGTCTGTTTCACGATGATCAATTCGGGCCGGTGGTTATGTTCGGTACCGGAGGCGTGTTTGCCGAAGCCCTGTCTGATGTGACCTTTAGAATTGCACCCCTAACGGAAACAGATGCAAAGCAAATGCTCAATGAAATCAAAACCCATTCTCTGCTGGGAAATTTCAGAGGTGAAAATGCCGTTGACCGTGACCGGTTGGTGGATACCTTGCTGGGCCTTTCTCGAATCGGCATGGCGCATCCGGAGGTTTCTGAAATCGACATCAACCCGTTGATTATATCTGCCGACGGCAGCGTCTGTGCGGTTGACGCCCTGGTACTGATGGAAAACCATAAAAAGCAAAAAGAATACCTGCCCGCAGTCGATCCGCTCTTAATACGATCCATCTTTTATCCTGATTCCATTGCATTTGTCGGAGCATCTGCTCAAATCGGAAAATGGGGCTATACATTGTTGATAAATACTGCCACCGGTGGTTTTAAGGGAAAATTGTTTCTGGTAAACCCAAAAGGAGGAACGATTGCAGGCCATCGGGTTTATAAATCGGTTTCAGAAATTCCCGATGACATCGACCTGGCGGTGGTGACCATTCCTGCCTCCGGGGTGCTGGAACTGATCCCGCAATTCAAACATAAAAATATTAAAAATATGCTGCTGATCACATCCGGTTTTGCTGAAATCGGCCAAGAGGGAAGGAAGCTGGAAAAAGATCTGGTAAAAAAAGCCGAGGCTGCCGGCATACTGGTGCTGGGTCCAAATACAATGGGTATATGTAATCCCCATGCAGATTTTTATTGTACCGGTTCTCCGGTGAAGCCCATGCCGGGCTCAACCGCGGTCGTGTCCCAATCAGGGAATATGGGAGTACAGCTACTTGCCTTTGCAGATCAACAGGGCATTGGTATCCGCGGTTTTTGCGGTTCAGGCAACGAAGGGATGGTAACCATAGAGGATTTTCTGGATGGTTTTGAAATCGATCCCTTAACCAATACGATCATGCTCTATGTGGAAAGTGTAAAGAACGGTCGCAGATTTTTTCAAAGTGCAAGACGGTTGGGAAAAAAGAAACCGGTTGTTTTATTAAAAGGGGGCCAGAGCCGTGCAGGAAATAAGGCCGCATCGAGTCACACCGGCGCATTAACCACTGATACAAAAATATTTGATGCGGTATGCCGTCAGGCCGGTATTGTTAAAGTTGAGCAACCCATGGATCTTTTAGATCTTGCCGCTGCATTCTCTTCTCTGCCTCTACCAAAGGGCAATCGTGCGGCAATCATGACCCTGGGCGGGGGCTGGGGAGTGGTAACAGCCGATCTTTGTTCTCAATTCGATCTTGAAGTTCCTTCACTTTCCCCTGAATTGATAGAGCAAATAGACAAAATACTTCCGACTTACTGGAGCAGGGCGAACCCGGTGGATCTGGTGGGAGAAAATGATACTTCCATACCCATAACCGTAATAGAAGAACTGTTAAAATGGGATGGCTGTGATGCGGTGATTAATCTTGGGATAGTGGGCAGGCGAATTTTCATTGAGGATTTTACCGATTCCGTGCTTAAATCAGACCCGTCTTATTCAGCCGAATTTCTTGACTCAGTAAATGCCACCCTTGCCGAATTTGAAAACCAATATATTGAACACATTGCAAAGCTGATGGAAATTCATAAAAAGCCGGTATATGGAGTCAGCCTGCTCACCGACGAGAATGATCAAACCGTTTTTGCCGTAAAAGATAGTCCCTTTAAACCTCTATTCTATCAGACACCGGAAAGGGCGGTAAAGGCATTTTCCAAAATGTACCAATACCAGCGGTTTTTAGACTGTACTTAGCCGGGCAGTAAACAGTGCTTATTTTATATTTGATTTTATCGTTAGGTTATAAGGCTGCTCAGGTGCTGGCTTGGCGGTTTTGGATTTGGTTGAATACCTTGCTTTATTCAATGTGCTGTGATATCCTTGATGTAATTATGAAATATCTGCCAATAAATACATCCCCTAAATTCAGATTCGATTTTGAAGTCGGCTACCTGGTTAAAAGCCCCTGTAAGGAATGTGAAAAAAGGAAGGATTTCCCGGATTGTATTGACGATTGTGATAAGCTTGACAAAATACATGAGTATTTATTAAACACAATATCATGTACCAGACGCTCATGACCCGCTTGACAGCCAATTTTTTTGGTTCTTGGCAACTTAATTCCATTGACTTAAGTGATTATTGAATCCCGGCACACCGGACAGGGAATGTTGAATTTTGCTGTGTTTTTCATTCGTTCGACTGTTCGATATTTCTTGTTCAGTATTCGATATTCACCAATGTATTGAAAATTTGCTTAAGCGAACGACATTATGCTACCGCATGATTTTTGTACGCTTAATACCTGAATCCCACAACTTCCCAGGTCATACATGACAAAATTAGAGCAATTATCATCCGGCTCGTACCAAATATCCATAAAAGAAAAAGATCACATAGTCATTTGCTTACTGGGAAGAATCGATGTTGAAACCACCCCATCCATCCTGAAAAAACTCCCGGACGAAGTCAAAGCCAAATCCTGGCGTTTTGTTACCATCGATCTGGATCAGGTTTCTTATTTTGACGATTTTGGTGCGCTGATTCTTTTTGAATTAAAGAAAATCGTTTTGGCCGCTAATGGTGAGTTCAACCTTGTTCATGTCCACCCCAACACCAAAAACATTCTTTCCATTGTTAACTTCGATACGGAGCAAAAACAGACTTCTTTAACCAGCAAGGATTCATCAAATTTCGTTACCAGTTCAGGCGAAATCACCCTGCAAACTTTATTTAATGTCCGATATATGATTTCCTTTTTGGGATCTGTTATTCTTTCTTTTGTTCAGGTCTTGTTTCATCCAAAATCGTTGCGTTTAAACGATACCATTTCCTGTATGGAAAAAACAGGGGTGAATGCGATTCCGATTGTTGCTCTAATCAGCTTTCTGCTGGGCGCGGTCATGGCCTTTATGTCGTCTCTTCAACTTGAGCAGTTTGGTGCAAATATCTATGTCGCCTCTCTGGTATCTATAGCCATGGTTTCAGAACTGGGACCGATCATGACGGCGATTGTGGTTGCCGGTAGATCCGGTTCCGCCTTTGCCGCAGAGATCGGAACCATGAAAATTTCCGAAGAAGTCGATGCGCTGTTTATCATGGGGTTTTCTCCCACGCTCTTTTTGGCTGTACCCAGAATAGTGGCATTGATTATTGTTGTTCCGCTGTTAACTCTTTTTGCCGATATCTTCGCCATTGCAGGTGGACTTTTAGTGGGTATCTCCGTGCTCGATCTGACTACAACCTCATATATCGCCCAAACTCTAAAAACACTGACTCTTTTTGAAGTCGTATGGGGACTGTCCAAGAGTATGATTTTTGCGGCTCTTATTGCCTGGATCGGATGCCTGAGAGGATTCCAGACCAGAGGGGGGTCCGATGCAGTGGGAAATGCCGCCACCTCTGCGGTGGTGAGCAGTATTTTTTTAATTATTCTTTTTGATTCGTTTTTTGCGGTCGTTCGCAGTTTGCTGTGATAGTGTTTTATGGGAAATAATGCGATTATCAAAGTCAGGAAACTGACTGCGCGATACGGTGAGGATGTGATTCTTCACGATGTCAGTTTTGATGTTTTTGCCGGAGAAGTGCTGGTCATTTTAGGCGGCAGCGGATGCGGCAAGAGCACCCTGTTGAGACACATGATCGGGCTCAATGAGCCTTTTTCAGGGAATGTATGGATCGATGGTGCAGACATCACCTCGGATGACGAGGCTTCTTTACACCACGCATTGACAAAAATAGGCGTTCTTTTCCAGGGCAGCGCTCTTTTCGGTTCCATGACAATTGAAGAAAATGTCGGGCTCCCGATTGAAGAATACTCGGGCCTTGCACCTGATGCTGTTCATTCCCTGGTCGGCATGAAGCTGGACATGGTAAATTTAAGGGGCTATGAAAACCATATGCCTGCTGAACTCAGTGGTGGAATGAAAAAAAGAGCCGGTCTTGCAAGGGCCATGGCACTTAATCCGAAAATTTTATTCCTTGATGAACCGTCAGCCGGACTAGACCCGGTTACTTCAGCCGAAATAGACGAACTTATTTTGCATATCAATAAAAGTATCGGCACCACCATGGTGATCGTCACCCATGAACTGGACAGTATCTTTGGGGTTGCCCAACGGGTGATCATGCTTGATAAAAGTTCCCAAGGAATCATTGCCGAAGGAGATCCGGCATATCTAAGGGATCACAGTCAAATCCCCATAGTGAGGCAATTTTTTAACAGAAAAACCACGGTTTCTTAAAAGGTCTCCCGCTTTCTGTTCAGCGGGACATGCATTTTTATCCTGCCGTTTTTTAGCGGGGGAATTTGATCTGCGGCGGGTTATCAAACCGTCCCAATTGAGCTTTTTTTTAACGCCGTTATATCTTGAATAACAGGAAATAAACTATGACTTCTCAAAAAACCAAATTCGCCGTGGGTCTTTTCGTCATTGTTGGACTTGTTATATCGTTTGTGTCCATTGTATGGCTGGGCATGTCCCATTATTTTGAAAAAGGACAGTATTACATTGCTTTTTTTGATGAATCCGTGCAGGGGCTCGACAAGGATTCACCGGTAAAATACAGAGGCGTATCCGTCGGCAGGGTTAAAAGCATATCTGTTGCAGCGGATTCGACATTGATTCAAGTTGTTTTAAAAATGGAAACCGAATTTAGACCTGCAGAGGAACTGATCGCGCAACTTAAGTCTGTCGGTATTACCGGAATCATGTTTGTGGAACTCGATCAAAAAAAAATGGAAGATCGGAGTATATCTTTGCAACCTGAGCTTGGTTTCCAATATCCCGTGATCGCTACCAAGCCTTCAGAAATAAAACAGCTTATCGGAGGAATATCCGATGTGTTAAAGCAGATTAATTCTCTTGATATTCCGGGAATATCCAGCGGCATTAAATCGACTCTTGATGAAATAAAACTGGCAGCCGCCAATCTCAAGATGGAGGAACTATCCTCTTCCATTAAAACCTCCCTGGATACCTTCGACCGGGCGCTTATTTCCGTTGATAAAGCGGCCGCATCTTTCAATGCCCTTTCGGCGAATACCGATCATCTAATTTCAGCCAATGAAAAAGAACTTTCTCAGGCCATTGCCGAATTCAATCAATCGATGAAAAATGCAAACTTAATGGTAGCGGAAGCCGCCGGACTGATAAAGAATACCGATAGTAGCATCAACAAGCTTATGCTTCATCTTATTGTCACCTTGCAAAATATCGAAAAAGCGAGTGAAAGTTTAAGCAAGTCTTTGGAAGTCATTGCCGATCAGCCTTCACGGCTTATCTTCGGAGATCCCCTTCCGCCAAGGAAGGTTGAAGCAGAACAGCAAGAACATTAATCTGGAGATGTTTCCATGAAAAAAAACATGATATCAACTTTTCTGATTTTTATCATTTTACTGATACTGGTGGGATGTATCGGCCAACAACATCCCCCGGTTACCATAGACTACTATACTCTTGAATACGAATTGAGCCCATTTGCTGATTTAACGCCACTTCCCCTTGTGCTGCGCACGGAACGCTTTTCGGTTTCGCCTATCTACAATTCGAACAATATGATTTATGAAACCAGGCCCTTTAAGCTAAATGTCTATAACTATCATAAATGGCGCGCCAATCCGGGAGATATGGTTACCTTTTTTCTATCAAGGGATTTAAAAAGGTCGGCCCTTTTTAAAGCAATATTTGAGCCCGGTTCCAGGTTTTCTTCCTCACATATGATTTCCGGCAGTGTGGACGAATTTTTTGAAAAAGACGAAAAGTACTCATGGAAGGCGGTGCTTTCTGTCAGTATTACTTTAATTAAAGAAAATGAAACGGATATCAGCAAACGTATTGTTTTTCAAAAAAATTACAGTGCAAAAGAAAAATGCAATCGAAAAAACCCGCGGGCCATTGCAACTGCAATGAGCAAAGCCATGGCCAAAATATCTGAAATGATCATTACCGACGTATATCAGTCTCTGGCAAAATTGAACCCAAATTAAGGAATATAAAATGTCCGCTGAAAAAATCAGTGAAACCCCCGTGTGGAAAAAATTGGAGCAGCATGCGACCGATATAAATGATGCGAAAAATCATTTAAAAATTCTGTTGCAAAAAAAAGACCGGTTAAAAAACTTTTCTGTCACCGGTGGCGGAATTTTTTTTGATTTTTCCCGCCAACGGGTGGATGAAACCGCCATGGACCTTTTGTTTGAACTGTCAAGTACCAGAAAAATAAGCAAAACGTTTCATTCCATGGTAACCGGGCAAAAGGTAAACATCACAGAAAGCAGGGCCGCACTTCACACGGCATCCAGAAGTTTTAGCAATGAACCGGTGATGGTGGATGGAATGGATGTGATGCCTGATATAAAAAAGGTAAGAGATGAAATTAAAACATTTTCATCAAAAGTACTTAGCGAAAAAATAAAAAGTTCGACCGGTAAGTCGTTTGAACATCTGGTGGTGATAGGTATCGGGGGATCCTATCTGGGAACCGAATTTGTTTCCAGCGCCCTGGAGTCATACGCAGTTGAAAACATGAACATACACTATCTGGCAAACGTGGATATCCACAATTTCGCTCAAATCGTATCCCGCATAAACCCGGAAACCACGCTATGGATAGTCATTTCCAAAAGCTATACCACAGCAGAAACCATGGCCAATGCCAACCAGGCTCGCCTATTCATGCAAGAAAACGGGCTGGATCCCTCCAAACATTTTATTACGGTGACCAGCAAGGGAAGTCCAGGTGATGACCCGGCAGCTCCGGTTGTTGACTCTTTCCACATGTTTGATTTTATAGGCGGAAGGTACAGCGTCACTTCTGCAGTGGGCGGAGTTCCCCTCAGCCTCTATCTTGGATATGATGTTTTTGAGCGTTTCTTAAAAGGTGCGCATGAGATGGACCTTCATACAAACCATGCTCCGGACAGAGAGAATCTTCCACTGATTGCCGCCCTTATTTCAGTATGGAACAATAATTTTCTGGCATACCCGGCCCAAGGGATTATTCCATACGCCACCCCTTTGTGTAAGCTTGCACCCCATATCCAACAGCTCAACATGGAAAGCAACGGCAAATCGGTTCAGATGGATGGTATACCCCTTGATATCCATACCGGCCAGATTATTTTTGGTGAACCCGGTACAAATGCACAGCATTCATTCTTTCAGCTTGCACACCAGGGGCGACCTTTTCCGATCGATTTCATCGGAGTGGTCACCCCCCAATATATGAAGTACCAAAGCAAATCAAGGGGGGTGACCAACCATCAGGAACTGTGGGCGAATCTTATTTCACAACCCATGGCCCTTGCTGTGGGAAAAGATTCAACCGACAGGGCCAGATGTTTTTCCGGTAACCGGCCTTCGTCAACCATTCTGCTCAATGATCTCTCCCCGGAAAATGTCGGCCGTCTTCTTGCCTTTTACGAAGCAAAAACCGTGTTTGAAGCATTTATATGGGGAATCAACCCCTTTGACCAGTTTGGCGTGGAATTGGGAAAAACAATGGCATCCGGCATTAGAAATGATATTAAAATGAAGAATGAAAACGAAACCTACCACTTCAAAGGGTATGATTCCATCAACCGATTTTATCTGGATTGCTTATTTTCAGGAAAAATTTAATGCGCCCGCTCATCCCCAAAGTGCATCCCTAAGCCCTGATGTTCTTTGTATTTTTCGGGAAATCGCAGTGGTAAAAACAGACTCACTTCCCCACAATAACACGCTTTTTCTTGCGCGGGTGATTCCAGTATAAACCAGTTCTCTGGTTAAAACCGGATAGTCTTTGTCGGGAAAAACAAGGCACACATGATCAAATTCAGACCCCTGGCTTTTGTGGACGGTCATTGCATAAGCCGTTTCATGCTCCTTGATTCTGTATGGTGAATATCTTTTTACCTCCCCCGATGCTTCGGCAAAGAAAACATATAGTTTACTGCTGCCTTCTGTTGGATCCTTCATGGCGATTCCCATATCACCGTTAAAAAGGCCGAGGCTGTAGTCGTTTTTGGTAATCAGTACCGGCCTTCCTTGGTACCATGGGTAATCATTTGCCATATCCATGGTGATTAGTTTTTTCTGGATGAGTACCTCTTCGGCCAGTCTGTTTAAGCTGAATGCGCCGTAACGTCCCACTTTCATGGCGCACAATAATTTAAATCGGTTAAACCGTTCCAGCGCTGTATATGGATCGTGCGCCATCAGATACCCAGCATAACCCTCAACGATTTTGCCGGCGATTATGCTGTGTTTATCAGTTGAGGCTTTAAGCTCTTCCCATTGAATCCCCCTGCCCTCATTATTTTTCAGCATAACAAAAAACGATTTCCTGTCCCCATGGTTCACTGCATGACTTAATTGTTGAATTTTACCGGTTTGGTTAAATCTCAGGCTTTTCTTTAGAACAACGATACCGTCTGCTAAACCCTGCCCCTTTTCATGCAGCTGGATTGAGGTATTAATCTTTTCATCGGCGATTACCTCTATGGTTTTGGCATACTCTTGGGAAAATATTTCCATGTTATTTCGGTGGCATATATCGCCCAGTACCGATCCGGCTTCAACCGAAGCCAGTTGATCCCTGTCTCCCATAAGAATCAAGGTGGCTGTCATCGGAATTGACGAAATCAGCTTGGACATGAGCGCAAGGTCTACCATGGAGGCTTCATCTACAATCACCACATCTGCAGGAAGCGGATTTTCCGCATGATAGCCAAAATAAGGTGACCCCGGTAGGGGCCGTAGCATTCTGTGAATGGTATAGGTTTGAACCGGTATTGCCTGTTTAATGGTCTCCCGGCAATTTATTTCCTGCTTTGCCTTTTTAATCGATTCTCCCAGCTTTGCCGCCGCCTTACCGGTGGGTGCGCAAAGAAATATACGCAGTTTTTTTCCTCTGGCCTGCTCTAGCCAAATGGATAATATCTTTGCCACCGTATAGGTCTTACCTGTACCCGGTCCTCCGGTAATGACACAAAATCTTTTCATCACCGCGGTCATGGCAGACACCTTCTGCCAGTTGATATCCTTTTCCGATTTTTCCGGGAAAAGCCTTTGTAAACTTTCCTTTAGTAATGATGTATCAATATCCGTTATATCTTCTTTAACGCGTCTGCGGATTAATTCCGCCAGTGTTTTTTCATACTCCCAGTAGCGATAAAGATACAGCCTGTTATTTTTGTCCAGTATCAGTGGACAAAATTCTCCAGGCGTTCCCACCACCGGGCTGTTTCTCAATTTTTCCAGCCATACCTCAAGTTTGGGAAACACCGAAGGCCATTCGACGTTATGATATGTTTCCCTCTGTCCTGCAGTCACCGATCCAAGGTCAAGACATATATTACCTTTTGCGGTGGCGCTGCTCACCAATGCCGCTCCAATCAAAACTTCAGCATCTTTTGCTTTGCAAAGGCCGGTAATGAAATTTGCAAAATGAATATCCACTTTGGATATAATTCCTATTTCATATAAGTATGTTATTGGTTCCTTATTCATGTTATACATTAACTTTTATCATCACGAAATTAATAGTTCTTTTTAACCGCCCATTCGCTCCGCTCATTCGAGACACAGAGATCACAGAGTGTTTCATCTTATTCCTTTTCGCTGAGAAAGGCGAAAAGAAATAAACCTAAGCCCTTCGGGCAGATCATTTCAAATTCAATCGTCGGATATTGAACAAGGCGAGTTAGCGCTAAAGTCATGACCTCCGGCCCAGCCGGAGGCTTGCATAAAGCCCTATAAGGGCATCGATACTGATAACCCCTTAAGGGGTATTATTGTGTTAAAATTACTGTTCTGCGACCAAATCCATTT